>CAUJJQ010000025.1 GCA_963205285.1 Pseudomonadota bacterium
GCTGGCAGCGGTTGCGTCGGCGGGGGGCAGCGCGCAGCTCATCGAATATCCGCACGTTGCGCACCGCGACACGGCGATGGCATTTTCGCTGCCCTTTCGCTCGATGGCGCCGGTGCTGCGCGACGCTATCGCCTTTGCGCGGCGGGTGACCGCTCAGCCGGCAGCCAACGCCGCATCGACCGCCGCGAACGCCAGCGCGCGTTCGGCCGAATAATCCATCGTCGCGTCGATTGTCACCATCGGCGCGCCGCCAAAGTTCAGCAGCGGCACGGTTGCAACCTTGCGGCGGATCAGGGCTTCGTCATGGTCGGGCTTGCGCGCCATCACGCTCGCCACATCGATGGTGAGGCGGATGACCAAAGTCGGCAGATAGGATGCCATTCCGGCATAGAGCGCATGTTCGCGCGCCTTGAGCGCGGCCTGCGCCGCGTTGGTGGCGCGCGCCGCCAATATCGGCCCATCGTGCAGCCCCGGCACCTCTGTCTGCGGATAACGGTCGGTAACGACGCAAATGCCCGCCCGCCGAGCGGCGAGCAGATTATCAAATTTGGCGCGCCGTTTTTGCGACCGGCGCAGCGCATAACGCGCGGCGAGGGTGGAGGGGATTTGCCCATCTGTATCGCGCAATTGTGCCGCTTGCCCTTCAAGAAAGGTTTGCAGTCGCCCGCCGATTATCGGCCAGCGACCAATGGCACGCCCCTGTTCGCCCGACCCAAGGCCCAGATAGCCGCTTTCGGCGGGGCGCATTTCGCGAATATGCGCCAATATGTCGGCGCTCAGCGTCGATTTGCCCGACCCGTCACAGCCGACAACGGCGATCAGCGGGGCGAGCGTTTCGCCAGCCGCCATCAGCTCAATTCTTTGAAAAAGCCGATCATTTTAAGCCCGCCAATCGCAAAACGCAGCACGACCAACGCGCCATAGGCATAGACGAACGGCCAGCATTGCGCGGGGATTGCCGCCATGTCGAAACCGATCCGCGCAAACCAGGTCAGGAAAACGGCGGTTGCCAGCAGGAACAATTTATTCTGTTCGCGCCAGATCATCCGTTTCCACCAAAATGGATATTTGGGCGGCACCCAGCCGGTCAGGCGCGGCAGCAGCGCGGGGACATTTTTTGCCCATTCGCCGTGCGCCGCCCCGAATTTTTCGCGCAAAAACTCCTCCTCATAAATGGAGATGCGTTCGTAAACGAGCACGGCGAGGAGGTAGATGATCGCGCCGAAAACCCAGCTGCCCGACAGCATGGCGATGCCGGTGAAGTTCAAAATCCGCCCGACATAGAGCGGGTTGCGCACCAGGCTATAGGGGCCGGTGGTATTGAGTTCGGATGCTTCGGCAGCGACTTTTGCGCGCCCCGACGTGCCGAGCGCCGCCCAGCCGCTGGTGAAAATACGCACCGTCGCGCCCGCGCTTGCAACGCCCAAAGATGCCCAGAACCAGATGCAATCGGCGCTGGCGCTGGCAAAGGGGCCGATGTCGCGGCTGACCCATGCAATCAGCGCCGACAGCGCGATGATGATGTAAATATAGGTGCCGCGCACAAAAAACAGCTTTTTGCCGCTTGCGGCCAATTCGGTCTGATACATTGGGAAATCCCTGAAATTCGCCCCGCCAACCGGCCTTTTGCCTTGGCAGAGCCGCCGATGCAACAAAGTCGCTCCGCTCTAACGCATAATGGGGCAGGATTATGGCGGTGGGTGGCGCCCTCAAACCAGTTTCAGCGTGCGGCCGGTCTTGCCCAAAGCCTCCCGGTCGCTGTGCGGCAGGGCAAATCGGCAGGCCAGCCATGTAGCGAGGAGCAGGAGGGTGAGCGATGCGGGCAGCGCGACCGCAACCGGCCAACCCATCACCATGCGGGTTGCACCAGCAAAAACCGCCCCAATAATCAAGGAAATGCCGAACATCCGGGCAAAGGGCGCGGCAAAGGGGTGCAGCCCATCCTCTGCCCATAATTGCACGACGGGCAGCATCGCGCCGGTTACCAGCCCCGCCGTTACCGCCACCGCCATGCCGGTCAGCCCGCCGGCCGGTAGCAAAAGCCAACCGGTCGCTATCGCCACCGCAATCCCGGTAAAACTCGCCAGCACCTGCGCGCGATAGCTGGAAATCACCTGCTGTATGGGTTGTGCCGCCCCTGCCAGCGCCTCCAATATGCGGGAGGTGATGAGGATGGCGACCGCAGTTGCCGCTGTCGCCGCGCCCTTGCCGAACAGCGCCAAAATCGCCGGTGCCGCTGCGGCGAGGACGAGGCCGGATGGCAGCGCGAGCGCGGTCAGCACGCGGGTGGCAAAGCCATAAACCTCGCGCACTTCATCCCCGCTGCCGCGTCGCGCAGCAGAGGCGAGCGGAGCAAGCACATAGGCAAAGCCCAGCCGGATGGTTTGAATGATGCTCGATATCTTGCGGGCGATGGTGAAAAGCCCCGCCGCAATCGCTCCGCCGCCGCCCGGTATCAGCCAGTTGAGCGCAATCGGCGCACCGTCCGAATAGAAACGCTGCGACATATTGGCGGGCAGCACCGCCAGCCCGGCCATCAGGCTTTCTTTGAGGAGAGCGGGCCGCACCCTGCCAAAGAGCGCGCGCCCATGGAAATAACGCAGCGCCATCCGCGCGGCGAGCAAAGCGGTGACGCTGAGCGAAAGGAGGTGGGCGGCAAGCAGCCCCAATATCCCCCAACCCATGGCCCAGAAAACCACCGCGAAGACCAATCGCAGCGATTGTTCCCAGAACAGCCGCAAGCGGATTTCTGCGCCGAAAACTTGGCGCGCGCGCATGGCCGATGTCGCGACCTCTATAAAGGCCCAGAGCGGCAAGGCCCAGATGAACAAATGGATGGCAAAAATCAGGCGTTCGCTGTCGAGCGCATCGGCGTTGAAAAAGGCCGCGACATTGGGTGCAAATACCGCCCCCAAAATCGCCAGCAGCAACGGCGGCACAACGCCAAGCAGCATCGCGGCGCGGAAAGCCTCTGCAGCTTCGGCCTCACTCGCCGCTTGCGGCACGGTGCGCTGCATCGCGCTGGTTTGGCCCAAATCGGCGATATTTTCGGCCAGATTCACCGCGCTCCACAAAACGGCATATAGGCCGAAGGAGGCAAGGCCGAACAAAGCGACATAAATCGGCTGGGCGATAACATCGATCAGGCCGGACAGGCGCGCCAACATCGACGTGCCGACGCTCGATGCGACGCGCGCATTGCTGACGGGGACGATATTGTCGGGGGCGTTGGCTTGGGTCATGCGCGCAGCGGCTATAGGGGCGAATAGGGCGAAGCGCCATGGCGCAAATTGCGCGGCGGTGCTTGCATTATCGCGCGCGCCGCGCGACGGAGAGGCAATGCAATATACCGCCATCATCCTTGCCGGGCAGCGTCCGGGCATCGACCCCCTCGCCCAGCATTTTGGCGCGACATGGAAGGCGCTGGTGCCGGTGTGCGGCGCGCCGATGCTGACCCATGTGCTCGCCACGCTCGATGCGTCGGCGGATGTCGCGCGTATATGCATCGTCGCGCAGACGGCGGATATATTTGCCGACGCGATTGCCGATGCCCGATGCACAAAGCCGGTCGCGACCTTCATCGGCAATCAGGGCATATCCTCCTCCCTCCTCGCCATATTGGATGCGGGTGCGGCGCAATTCCCCCTGCTGGTCACCACCGCCGACCACCCGTTGTTGACAGCGGATATGGTGGCGCAGTTTCTGGGCGATGTTGGTGATGCTGATCTGGCGGTGGCGATGGTCGAACGCCAAGTGATGCTGGCGCAATTTCCCGAAGCAAAGCGCACATGGCTGCGCTTTGCGGACGGCGCATGGTCGGGGGCCAATTTATTCGCGCTGACCCGCCCCGCCGCGCGCGGTGCGCTCACCCTGTGGCAAGCGGCGGAGGCTGAACGCAAGCGGCCCTGGCGACTGTTCCGTCATTTTGGCTGGGGGCTGGCTCTGCGCGCCATCACCCGCACCATTGGCCTTGCCGATGGGCTGGCGCAGGCTGGTGCGCGGCTGGGCATGCGGGCAAAATTGGTGCCGATGGCGGATCCGGTGGCCGCGATTGATGTGGATAAGCCCGCCGACCATGCGCTGGCTGAAATGATATTATTGCGCAAGGATATTGCGTAAAACCTGCCCCACTCTTGTCAGCATCGGTCTGGCTGATTAGGGGCAATGGGCAGCAACTATTGCACATCAGGGGGATAGCGCTCATGGCCGAATTTCGTTTGCCCAAGAACAGCCGCATCACCGGCAAAGGCCGTGACCACCGTGCCGAAACGGCGGGCGCCAAGCGCAATTTCAAAGTCTATCGCTACGACCCGGATTCGGGCGAAAACCCGCGCTACGACAATTTCGAAATCGACGTCGAAAAATGCGGTCCGATGGTGCTCGACGCGCTGATCGCGATGAAGAATGAGCAGGATTCGACGCTCACTTTCCGTCGTAGCTGTCGGGAGGGGATTTGCGGCAGTTGTTCGATGAATATCAACGGCAAAAACGGCCTCGCCTGTACCACCGCGATAGAGGATTGTGCGGGCAAGGAGGTGACGATCACCCCCCTGCCGCATATGGAAGTCATCAAGGATCTGGTGCCTGATTTCACCCATTTTTATGCGCAATATGCCTCCATCGAACCATGGCTGAAGACCAAGACGGCGACCCCTGCTGGCAAGGAGCGGCTGCAAAGCCCCGAAGACCGCGCCAAGCTGGATGGCCTGTACGAATGTATATTGTGCGCCTGTTGCTCAACCAGCTGCCCCAGCTATTGGTGGAACAGCGATAAATTCCTTGGCCCGGCAATTTTGCTCCAGGCCTATCGCTGGCTGGCCGACAGCCGCGATGAAATGACCGGCGAACGGCTCGACGATCTGGAAGATCCCTTTCGCCTCTATCGTTGCCACACGATCATGAATTGCTCCAACGCCTGTCCCAAGGGGCTTAATCCGGCGCGTGCGATTACCGAGGTCAAGAAATTGATGGTTGAGCGCGCGGTGTGACGACGGGGGAGCTGCGTACCAAAGCGGCGGGGGAAATTGGCAGCCGCGCCGATATTTTCTTTGAATCGGCGGATTTGGGCGGCGGCTGGGTAAGCTGGAACCTGAAGGATGGTTCGCGTTTTAACGGCTTTATCGAGCCGCTGCAGGTGCGCCGCGAAACGCCAACGACGGACGGGCGGCCTGTTGCGCGGGTGCGCATGCTGGCCGAACATCGGCACAGCAATTTGTCGAACCATGTCCATGGCGCGGTGACGCTGGCGCTGATGGACATCAGCCTGTTTGCCGCGTGCAACCAGTTCGGGCTGATGGGTATGGGTCCTGCCGTGACGCTCGACCTCACGGCCCAATTTACCGGCGGCGGCCGGGTGGGGGAGCCGCTGGACGCGCTGGTTGAACTGCTGCGCGAAACGCGGCGGCTGGTTTTCCTGCGCGGGCTGATCGTGCAGGGGGCGGATGACGCGCATATGGTGGCGAGCTTTACCGGCACCATCCGCAAACCGGGTGTGAAGCCACCCGCCGCATGAGCGGGCTGATCGACAGATATGACGTGCTGGTGGCAGCGGGTGAATTGCGCGAGGATGCCGAACAACGCGCCGCCGCCGTGCGCCTCGCGGCGCTGGAAGCGGCACTGGAAGCGCCGGCCCCCGGCCTCCTCAGCCGATTGATCGGCAAGCGTGCAGCGCACTCGCGCGGCCTGTACCTGTGGGGCGGAGTGGGGCGCGGCAAGACGATGTTGATGGATTTGTTCCACGACAATGTCGCGATAAAGGAAAAACGCCGCGCGCATTTCCATGCCTTTATGGCAGACGTCCATGCGCGGCTGCGCGTGGCGCGGGCCAGCGAAGTCGGCGATCCGGTCATTGCGGTGGCACGCGCCATGGCGGGCGAGCAACGGCTTTTGTGTTTTGATGAAATGGTGGTCAACAACAGCGCCGATGCGATGATCATGTCGCGGTTGTTCACCGCGCTGATCGGCGCGGGTGTCACGCTGGTCACCACATCGAACCGCCCGCCCGATGATTTGTACAAGGACGGCCTGAACCGCGAACATTTTCTGTCCTTTATCGCGCTGATCGAACGGGAATTGGACGTCATCGCCCTAAATGGCCCCAATGATTATCGACGCGACCGGCTGGCCGGCGTCGAACGCTGGCATGTGCCCAATGGCGATGCCGCGACCGCTGCGCTGTCGGATGCCTTTTTCCGGCTGACCGACTATCCGGTGGAGGATAGGGCGAACGTTCCCGCCGCCATCATCGACGTCGGGGGCGGGCGCAGCCTGCCCATTCCCAAGAGCCTGAAGGGCGTCGCGGTTCTGTCATTCAAGAAATTGTGCGGTGATGCGCGCGGCGCGGCCGATTATCTGGCGCTGGCGCAAAATTACCATAGCGTCATTTTGGTCGGCGTCCCCCAAATGGGCAAGCATATGCGCAACGAAGCAGCACGTTTTATCACGCTCATAGACGCGCTTTACGAATATCGCGTCAAACTGCTTGCGGCTGCCGATGCTTTGCCGGATGATCTCTACCCGGCGGGGGATGGCAGCTTTGAATTTGCCCGTACCGCCAGCCGCCTCAACGAAATGCTGTCCGACGACTGGTTGTCACAGGCGCATGGCGCGACAGGCGCAACAGGCGGCGCAACTGGGGGGAGTATGGGGGATGGACCAGGCTGAATTGGCAGCGGCGCGCATCGCGATGGTGCGGCGGCACATGCAATTGGAAATCGAACAGGATTGGGACGGGGTGATCGCGACCTTTGCCCACCCACGCTACGAACTATATGGCGGCGGGCAGGTTTTCGACGGCGAAGTGGCGGTGCGCCATTATTTCACCCTTTCCCGCACCGCCTTTCCCGACCAAGGGAATGAGGAAATTGCGATAACATCGGGCGGCGACAGCGTGATGGTCGAATTCTGGCTGACCGGCACGCATCTTGGCCAGCTCGAAGGGGCGGGACAGGTAATTGCGCCCACCGGACGGGTGTTTCGCGTGCGGATGGTCGCGGCCTTTGATTTTGCGCCGGGCAGCGACCTCATCATCTGTGAACGCCCCTATTATGACCAGATGGCGATCCTGCGCGACCTTGATTTATTGCAATTTAATTGAGTAATTGATATTGGTTTGCAATAGCTTTAAAAGCTTGATTTTCCGCCCTGTGCGGCTTGCATTCCCCCGCCATTGCTCTATGGCCAGCCACGCGCATGCGGGCAAACATTCGGCCGAACGCGCCCGCGCGCCACAGCTTTCGGGGTAAACTCGGAACATGCTGCGCTTGGCTCCCTCGGCCGGACAGGAGACGACGATGGCTCGCAAGAAAATTGCCCTTATCGGTGCCGGCAATATCGGGGGCACGCTCGCCCACCTCGCCGCGCAAAAGGAAATGGGCGACATCGTCCTGTTCGACGTGGTCGAAGGGGTGCCGCAGGGTAAGGCGCTCGACCTGTCGCAATGCGGCCCGGTCGAAGGCTTTGACGCCAAAATAACCGGCACCAATGCTTATGCCGACATTGCGGGCGCGGACGTCATCATCGTCACCGCCGGTGTGCCGCGCAAGCCGGGGATGAGCCGCGACGATTTGCTGGGCATCAACCTAAAGGTGATGAAGGCGGTGGGTGAGGGCATTAAGGCCAACGCGCCGAACGCCTTTGTCATCTGCATCACCAACCCATTGGACGCCATGGTCTGGGCGCTGCGCGAATTTTCCGGCCTGCCTGCGAACAAGGTGGTCGGCATGGCGGGCGTGCTCGACTCGGCGCGCTTTGCAACCTTCCTTGCTTGGGAGTTTGGCGTTTCAATTCGCGATGTGAACGCCTTTGTTCTGGGCGGCCATGGCGACACGATGGTGCCGGTGACCAGTTACACCACGGTCAGCGGTATTCCGGTCGATGATCTGGTGGCGATGGGCAAATCGAGCAAGGAACGCATCGACGCGATTGTGCAGCGCACCCGTTCGGGCGGCGGCGAAATCGTCGCGCTGCTCGGCACCGGTTCGGCATTTTATGCGCCCGCCGCGAGCGCGATTGCCATGGCCGAAGCCTATTTGGGTGACCAAAAACGTATCCTGCCGTGCGCCGTCCATGTCGATGGAAAATATGGGCTGGACGGGCTGTATGTTGGGGTTCCGGCGGTCATCGGTGCCGATGGCGTCGAAGATATCGTCGAAATCGCTCTCGACGATAGCGCAAAGGCAAATCTGCAAACCAGCGTCGATGCGGTCAAGGAATTGCTGGTCGCCTGCAAGGCGCTCGACCCCAGCCTCGGCTAAACAGCGCAAGGTGTGAATTTCTTCAGGATTAAGGGTAAAAAATGGCCATTCTCGTTGATAAAAATACCAAGGTTTTGACCCAGGGGATGACCGGCGCGACCGGCACATTCCATACCGAACAGGCGCTCGCTTATGGCACGCAAATGGTCGGCGGGGTTACACCGGGCAAGGGTGGTCAGACCCATATCGGCCTGCCGATGTTCAACAATGTGGCCGATGGCATGGCCGCAACCGGCGCAACCGCCAGCTGCATCTATGTGCCGCCGCCCTTTGCCGCCGCCGCGATTATAGAGGCGATAGAGGCCGAAATGCCGCTGATCGTCTGTATAACAGAGGGTATTCCGGTGCTCGACATGGTCAAGGTGAAGGCGCGGCTCGCCGGGTCCAAATCGCGCCTTATCGGCCCCAATTGCCCCGGCGTGCTGACGCCCGGCGAATGCAAGATCGGCATCATGCCGGGCAGCATTTTCAAAAAGGGCAGCGTGGGCGTCGTCTCGCGCTCCGGCACGCTGACCTATGAAGCGGTGTTCCAGACCAGCAACGCCGGGCTGGGCCAGACGACGGCGGTCGGCATCGGCGGTGATCCGGTCAATGGCACCAACTTCATCGACGTGCTCGAGCTGTTCCTCGCCGATGAGGAAACCAAATCTATCATTATGATCGGTGAAATCGGCGGCAGCGCGGAGGAAGAAGCGGCGCAGTTCCTGATCGATGAGGCAAAGCGCGGCCGCAAAAAGCCGATGGTCGGCTTTATCGCCGGTCGCACCGCCCCGCCGGGCCGCCGTATGGGCCACGCCGGGGCGATTGTTTCGGGTGGCCAAGGCGGCGCTGATGACAAGATCGCGGCGATGGAAGCGGCCGGCATCCGCGTGTCGCCCAGCCCATCCTTGCTCGGCGAAACATTGGTCGAGGTGCTGAAGGGGTGAAGCGCACCGGCTTGGTCCATTGTGTCCCGGTGAAAGTCGGGGTCTGACGGTGGGTCATGCGCCGGTGAGCGGTGGCAAAGCGACTGGAAAATTCGGATGACAGGGGCCGCGAACCGGGATTGGTGCGGCCTCTGGTGTGAGGTTACCGTCCGTGATGGGCCCCTGCCTGCACAGGGGCACAGGTGAGTGATGATTATGCAAAGCGAAGGCCCGACATTTTACGCCGATTCCCCGGAGCGCCCCAGTTGGGCGCGCGATAATTGGCCGATTGACGCCATTGATGATCTGAACGCCGGGCTTGACCCCTTGCGCATGCAGCTTGTGGTCAAGGCGGCGGCGGCCAAGGCGGGCAAGCCGCTCAGCGATGCTGAATTAGCCGAAGCGGCGAGCCGCGCCATCCGCGCGATGATGCTCATCCGCACCTATCGCGTGCGCGGGCATCTGGCGGCGAAACTCGACCCGCTGGGCCTCTCCAAACAGGAGGTTCCGGCAGATTTGACCCCCGAATATCATGGCTTTTCGGGCGCGGAGCTGGACGTACCGGTCCACATCGGCGGCGTATTGGGGCGGCAAAGCGCAACCATCCGTGAAATCGTTGCCATCTTGCAGGTCAATTACTGCGGCCCCGTCGGCCTTGAATATATGCACATTGCCGATGTCGAGGAACGCCGTTTCCTGCAGGACAGGATGGAGGGCGCGGACAAGGCGATTGATTTCACGCCGGAGGGGAAAAAGGCCATCCTTTCCAAAGTGATAGAGGCTGAGGAATATGAAAAATTCCTCGCCCGAAAATATGTCGGCACCAAGCGTTTCGGGCTGGATGGCGGGGAATCGATGATCCCCGCGATGGAAGCTATCATCAAATATGGCGGCCAATATGGCGTCAAGGAAATCGTCTATGGCATGGCGCACCGTGGGCGACTCAACATGCTCGCCACCGTTATGGCCAAACCCTATCGCGTGATTTTCCACGAATTTCAGGGCGGTAGTGCCAACCCCGAAGATGTGGCGGGGTCAGGCGATGTCAAATATCACCTCGGCACCAGCACCGATCGCGAATTTGACGGCATTAAAGTGCATATGAGCCTTGTGCCCAACCCCAGCCATTTGGAGGCAGTAAACCCTGTCGTCTTGGGCAAAGTGCGTGCGCAACAGGTGATGCGCGACGACCTGGCTGACCATGCGACGGTGCTGCCCGTGCTCATCCACGGTGATGCCGCCTTCGCCGGGCAGGGGATTGTTTGGGAATGCCTCGGCTTTTCAGGGATACGCGGCTATAATACCGGCGGCTGCCTGCATTTCATTGTAAATAACCAAATTGGTTTTACGACAAGTCCACAATTTGCCAGATCGTCACCCTATCCCAGCGACGTGGCCAAGGGGGTGCAGGCCCCCATTTTGCACGTCAATGGTGATGATCCCGAAGCGGTGACCTTTGCCTGCAAATTGGCGCTCGATTTTCGGCAGCAGTTCAAACGTGACGTGGTCATCGACATGTGGTGTTACCGCCGCTTTGGCCATAATGAGGGCGATGAGCCGAGCTTTACCCAACCGCTGATGTATGCACGCATCCGTCAACATCCGGCGGTGTCGCGGCTTTATGGCGCACGGTTGGTCGATCAGGGGGTGATTGATGGCGCATGGGCCGATGGGCACCGGGCGCAATATATCGCGCATCTGGAGGATGAGTTCACGGCGGGCAGGGATTATAAGCCTAACAAGGCGGACTGGTTCGCCGGCCGCTGGTCGGGGTTGCACATGCCCGCCGACCCAGAGGGGGCGCGGCGCAACATTGCAACCGGCGTCAGCGACAAATTATTCGACGGTCTTGGCCGTACGCTGACCACGGTGCCCGACGATCTGGAAGTGCACAAGACATTGCGCCGCGTCATCGATGGGCGTGCGGCAATGTTTGCTGACAAATCGGGTAAGGAAATTTTCGACTGGGCAACCGCTGAATCGCTCGCCTTTGGCAGTCTGGTGTCCGAGGGGTATCAGGTGCGCCTGTCGGGGCAGGATTCCGGCCGCGGTACATTCTCGCAACGCCATGCGGTGTGGGTCGATCAGAATGACGAACGGCGATATGTGCCGCTCGCCACCGTTCCGCACGGGCGTTTTCAGGTGCTCGACAGCCCCTTGTCCGAATATGGCGTGCTCGGCTTTGAATATGGCTATGCGATGGCCGATCCCAAGGCGTTGGTGCTGTGGGAAGCGCAATTTGGCGACTTTGCCAATGGCGCACAGATCATGATTGATCAGTTCATCGCGGCGGGTGAGGCAAAATGGCTGCGGGCCAACGGCCTCGTCCTCCTCCTCCCCCACGGTTATGAGGGGCAGGGGCCTGAACATAGTTCGGCGCGGCTCGAACGGTTCCTGCAACTGTGCGCCAGCGACAATATCCAAGTGTGCAATATTTCGACGCCCAGCAATTATTTCCATGTGCTGCGCCGTCAAATGCTGCGTCCCTTCCGTAAACCGTTGATCATCATGACCCCCAAGTCGCTGCTGCGGCATAAATTGGCGGTTTCGATGCGCAGCGATTTCATCGGGGAAAGCCATTTTCGCCGCATCATGTCCGACCGGACGCCGCCCGCCGATGCCAAGGTGCGCCGGCTCGTGCTCTGTTCGGGTAAGGTCGGCTATGATTTGATGGAGGCGCGCGATGCCGCCGAATTGGATGATGTCACCGTCATCCGCATCGAACAGCTTTACCCCTTTCCGGGCGAGCCGTTGGTCGAACGGCTGAAACGGATGACCGCGTTGGAAGAAGTCGTCTGGTGTCAGGAGGAACCGCGTAACAATGGCGCATATTTCTTTGTTGAACCGCTGATTGAGGAGGCTTTGGCCGCTGCGGGCAAAAAGGGTTTGCGCGCGCGTTATGCCGGGCGCGCGGCCAGCGCATCGCCCGCAACTGGGTTGATGAGCCGCCACCAGACAGAACAGGGCGCGCTGGTTGCCGATGCACTCGGCCTTTCCGTCCGCGCCGAAATTCGCCGTTCCAGAAAAAAGGTTTGAACCATGGCTAGCGAAATCAAAGTCCCAACCTTGGGCGAAAGCGTCAGCGAAGCGACGCTCGGCCAATGGTTGAAGCAACCGGGGGAAGCCGTCGCGATCGACGAACCGGTCGCCAGTTTGGAAACCGACAAGGTGGCGGTCGAAGTGCCGTCGCCCATCGCCGGGGTGATGGGCCAGCATCTGGTGGCAGAGGGGGAAACGGTCGGCGTCGGCGCAGTTCTGGGCGTGGTGGAGGATACAGTTGTTGCGGGCGTCGCGCCCGTTGCCGTTGCACCCGCGCCAGCCACGGCCCCAGCCACACTTGCCGCATCGGCGCAAACCCTGTCGCCTGCGGTGCGCCGCGTGGTGCTCGAACCTGGGATTGACCCGGCCCAGGTTGTCGGCACGGGTAAGGATGGCCGGTTGACCAAGGAAGATGTGCTGGGTGCTGCCAAGCGCGCGGGCGATGCCCCCGCCGTGTCCGCATCTGCCCCGGCTGCGGCACCTGCTGCTGCGGCGGTGAGTGGCGAACGGCGCGAAGAACGGGTCAAGATGACGCGCCTGCGCCAGACCATCGCCCGCCGGTTGAAAGAGGCGCAAAATACCGCCGCGATGCTCACCACCTTCAATGACTGCGACATGGGCGAAGTCATGGCGATGCGCGAACGCTATCGCGACATGTTTGAAAAGAAACATGGCGTGCGGCTCGGCTTTATGAGCTTTTTTGCCAAGGCGACCGCGCTTGCCGCGCGCGACATCCCCTCGGTCAACGCGCGGATTGATGGGGATGAGATTGTCTATCACGACTATCTCGACATTTCGGTGGCGGTCAGCGCCCCTAATGGCCTTGTCGTGCCGGTAGTGCGCAATGTCGATCAGATGGGCTTTGCCGACATCGAACGCGCAATTGGCGACCTTGGCCGCCGGGCCAAGGATGGCA
>CAUJJQ010000026.1 GCA_963205285.1 Pseudomonadota bacterium
GGCCAGCCGCGCCGCCAGACCCTCTGCCCCATCGCCATGGTGAACGACAATCCGGTCGATCACCAATTCAATGTCGTGGCGCAATTTTTTGTCGAGCGCGGGCGCATCCTCCATCGCCATGACCTCCCCGTCGATGCGCACGCGGGTGAAGCCATCCTTTTGCCAGAGCGCCAATTCCTTGCGATATTCACCCTTGCGCGCGCGCACCACGGGCGCGAGCAACAAAGCGCGCGTCCCGTCGGGCAGGGCGAGCACCCGGTCGACCATCTGGCTGACGGTTTGCGCGGCAATCGGCAGGCCGGTCGCGGGTGAAAATGGCGTGCCCGCCCGCGCCCACAAAAGGCGCATATAATCATAGATTTCGGTGACGGTGGCGACGGTTGAACGCGGGTTGCGGCTGGTGGTTTTCTGTTCGATGGAAATTGCGGGCGACAGGCCGTCGATATGTTCGACATCGGGCTTGTGCATCATTTCCAGAAACTGGCGCGCATAGGCCGAGAGCGATTCGACATAGCGCCGCTGCCCCTCTGCATAAATCGTATCAAAGGCGAGGCTGGATTTACCCGAACCCGACAGGCCGGTGATGACCACCAGCGCATCGCGCGGCAGGTCGATATCAATCGCTTTCAGATTATGCTCGCGCGCCCCGCGCACCTTGATATGCGTCAATGCCATTTCGCCCACGTTCCACATTTGTTCAAAAATGGCAAGCCCATTGGCGCTTGCGCCCACTGCAATAATCCGCACATTGGTCGGGCGTAGCTGTTGGGGGGAATCATGGCGCGGGCATATGGCTGGCAGGAATTGAGCGGTGCCGAACGTGGCCTGATCGACGCGATAGAGGAGGGTCGCGATTTCTGGCCAGCAGTGGATGCAGATGCCAAGCCGGCAAAGAGGCGCGCGGCCAAGACAATATTGGCCGCCGGGCATATCCGTGCCGAAATAATTCGCGCTATATTGCTCGGCTTTGCGTTTGAACGTCGCCAGCCACGTCAGCCAAGCGAATGGCGACCGGTCGCCATTCCCCCGTCGGGCCTGCGTATTCGCCCCCCAAGCCTCGCAGGCGGGGCACCCGTTGACCGTGTGCGGATATTGGGCGACCTCAACCTCCATGGGCTGACGGGGCAGGGCGGGGTCGTGATGCCGCCCATCCTCCTCGAATATTGCGATTTTGACGGAAAGCTTGACCTGCGGGCTATTTCGGTTGCCGCTTTGTCGCTGCAAGGATCTCGATTTTCGGCGCTGAACGGTGCCGACGCGGACATTCGCGGGCCGCTCAACCTGTCGTGGGTGGAACCCTATGGCGCGCCACAGGACGCGGCGGGCGAGGGGCCATATAGCAACGCTGAACTGGATGAACTTTGGCCGTTCGCGGGCAATAGTTTTGTTCGCCCGACCGTTTCTGGCACCGGCATTGGCGCAATGTTCGAATGTGTCGATGCTATCCAAACGCCCGACACATCACGCGGCATCCCCCTGTGTATCGCGAGTTTCGTCAACGCCAGCATCGATGGTAATGTGGATATACGCGGCGCGCGGTTCGTTCGCATGCCCGGCAGCGTCAACCCCTTTGACCCAGAGGCGCAAAGCCTGCGCCAAGCATTCAGCATGGGCGGCGCGGTAATTTCAGGCAGCTTTCAGGCGATACGCACTTTGTGCATCGGCGGCTTTGCCCTCAACAGCGCGAAAATCGCCGATTCATTGTGGTTTCAGGATTGTCGTTTGCTGGCGATCGAAGGCGAAGATGCGATTGACATGCAGCTCGCCGAAGTGGGGAGCATCGTCGCCTTCGGGTCATCGGACCAGACGGCAAGGGATGCGCATTGCCTGCTCCATCGGCGGGCGGACTGGACGACGAATCTCGTTGTCGGTCGCATGAGATTGCTCGGCCTAAGAACGCAGAATTTGTGGATCGACAATATTGTGCAGCTTTCGGGCGGTGGCATATTCGGGCAAGAGGGTAGCCGTCCGGTGGTGGGGGTGGGGCTGATCCTGACCAATGCAGATATTGGCAATTCGGTCTGGCTGGGCGCTTACAGGGGGGAGGATTGGGACGGCAATTGCTGCGCGATTACCGGCCAAATCGACCTTAGCGGCAGTCGGATTGGCAGCGATTTTACGGTAACGCATTTTGGAGACACCGCCGTCGAGACGCCAAGCGTGTCCCAATTATTGCCTATGGGCAGCCCCTTTATGCGCCACAGCCTTGGCTATGCCAGTCAATATTTGCCCAATTTTTGTAACTTGAATTTGCAGTCATTGGTCGTTGGCAATTCGATATCGGTCAAACGCGCGCGCCTTTCCGGTTCGGACAATCACCGCGTGCCGCAGCCGGCAAATTATGCGCGCGCTGACCTTTGTTGGGGGTCTGCCATTGATTTGTGGAAGGCCGATGTAGAGCGCGGTCTGCATATCGGCGATACGGTGACCTTGGGCGGCGCACTCCTCCTCGAACGTGCGCATATTGGCCGGATGATGCATATCGAATGTCAATCGATCCAGTCCCTGCGCATGGATCAGGCGATCCCCATCGCCATTGATGCGACAGCCACGGTTGTCGATGGTGAGGGGAATATTGGCCATGTGTCGTCGCTTGGCGAACAAACATCGATGTTCATTGATGGTGCAGTGCGCATGGATGGAGCGACGTTGCACGGGGATATGTCGCTGGCCAATATTCTGACGCGTTTCGACCCACTGACTTATGCGCGCGCAGTGGGCAATAATATGAGATCGGCGGCTGATTTCCCTGAAATATGGTCGCTCGCGGGCATGCGGGTTGATGGGCGGTTAAAGGTGGAAAATTGCCAATGGGAACAATTGGCCATTGTCCCATCGCGTACCGCCGCGCCCGTGCCGGAAACGGTGACCGAAAACGCGGATGCGCCCGCATTGCAACTGGCGCTCGGCGAGTTTGACCATGGCGCAGTTACTGCACGGCAGTTGCGCTGCTTTCAGGATTTTGCCGTCATCGACGTTGAATTCGAACGCCATTCCCCACCGGCTGATGGTGCGCCATCCGACCCATATCGTGTGGCGCGACGCTTTTTGTTTGACGAACGAACCGGGGAAAGTTGGCCGTTGACAGGTGCGAGCGACCCCATCCACGCTGCCACGCTTGGCAGCGATCGATTTTCGCTCGACAGTCCCGCCGCTGAACAGGATTATCTCATCTTCTTTTGCGACAATCTCCAGGGGGATGAAGGTAGTTTTCAACTGGTCAGCGAAATTGACAACAAATTTTGGGAACCCATTAGTCCGACCGATGCGGACGCCGACGCATCCGGCGATGTGGACATGCAAACCTATGACAAGATGCTGCGCAATATGATGCCCGGCAGTCTCGATCGCACCATTTTGCCGGACGGACGCGCCGGATATTATACCACCGTACTTTATGGCCCGAATATATTCAACGCATTGTTCGCATTATCACCCAACGGCATTGTCGAAATGCTGGCTGACCGACCGATTGGCACACTCAAGAATCCGCCACCACCCAATATCGGGGCGGATCGGCGACTTGCCGTGCCAGCGGGGATCAAATTATTTCCATATGGTTTGGTTCAGGAAAAATCGCCCAGTCTCGATGCCATGGTCGCCGAGAAGCCGCCGTTGGCCGCGTCCGCGCAATTGACACCAGCACCAGCGATGGATGGGGAATTTAAGGCCCCCGTCCTACCCTTTGCCATAGGTTTGGAGCGGTTGCATTGTGGCCTGATTGACGATGATTTTGGCCGGGGCTGGAATCTTGACCGGCATATATTGTTGCGCCTGGCGGGTATCAATTGTGCCGAGGTGGAGCCATCGGGGGAAGCGGCAAAGAGCATGCAATCCCAAGGCAATTCCTCAAGCCCCGGCGCGAGCGGATCATTTGGGGCAGCGGATCGCTTCGGACAGGTCACTCGCATCGCTGGAGGTGGTCGGCAATACCATTCAAAATCCGCTGCGCGTGCGCGTTCCGATTGGTTGAAATATCAATTTTTGCACGACACGGTCGAAGTGCC
>CAUJJQ010000027.1 GCA_963205285.1 Pseudomonadota bacterium
TTCCTCATGGACGATGTTGCGCCCCAATTCGGGCATTTCCACCCCCGGCTCACGGCTCTGCAACCGGTAGAGGAGGAAACTTTGGTCGGGCTGTCGGGGGCTGATCGCATATTCCATCCCCCCGCTGCCGCGCCCGGCGGCGGTTGGCCGTTTCCACAGCCCCGTCGCAAAGCCCATTGGCCTGTCATATTCAAGGAACAGTCCGCTGTTCGACGCGCTGCCCGCCGGATTGTGGCAATGGGCGCAATTGCCATCAAGGTACGCGCGCGCACGTGCATCGAGCGGCGCATTTCCATCATCCCATCGCGGCATCGCGCGCGTCCGGCGCAGCAAATCCGCGCCGCTGATTGCACTGGCGAGCCGCGCGTCAGGCACCAGATTTATCCATTTGGGGCCAATCGGTTCCAGCACCTCGTTTCGTTGGTGACAGGTGCGGCACTGGTTGCGGTTGGGGACAGCATAGCTGACCTGCCGCGCTTGACCATCATGGACGAAATCGACGGTAAAGCGCCCGCCCGCCAGCCGCAAATCGGCATCCGACCCATCTGCCCGCCAGATATAGGGGAGCGCAACCCACCCCCCCGCCTGGTGGATAAGCAGGCGCGTTTCCACCGTGCGTTCACTGCCATCCGCCGTACGAAAGCTGAAGTTTTTGATGATGACGCTGCCGACCGGAAATATCAGCATCCCATCACCATTCGCCGTCAGATGCGTGCCGGCGGGCAGATAGATAAAGCGACTCTTGTCGGCATAATCCGAAAACAACGGGGTTTCGAGACTATAGGGAAGGAGCGCGGCCACCGGCCGGTCAGCGCGCCCGGCAAAAAAACCATAAGCGGACAGCAAGGCGGGCGGCTGCGCGGCCATGATCGCCGCATGATCGATGCGCGCGCCATCACGCGTGCCGCCGAGCAACGTCAGTGCAGCAAGGCCAATCAGCCCCGCGCGCAGCACTTGCCACCATGCTGCCATCATGGCTGGTTCGCCGCCGCCTCCATCGCGGCGGGCACGACTATGGCGGGAAGGCGCGGCCAAGGTGCATCGCCGGTCAGATCGACCATCGTCGGGTTGGCCGCATCGCGCGATTGGCTAAGGTCAGGCAGGCCGAGGCTGGCAACATGCACTGTGTCGCTGACGCGGATTTCGCTACCCGAACCATCCCAGATAATCGGCGGCAGGCTGCCCCCCATCGCGGCGGCCATTTGCGCGCCGCCAGGAAACTGCGGCCCGGGGTCAAAGCCGACGCGGCCATGAACATTGTTCAATATCCGCACCCGTTGCGGCGCGGGCGAATAGCCAGCGGGGGCCGCGCCATAACGATATCCCGAAATCAGCACATCAGCGGTGCCATTGCCTTCAAATATATTGTCGAAAACCTCCACATCGCGGTTGGCCATGACCAATACCCCCGTGCCGGTAGGGACAGAAGCGACGATATTGCCAGCGGGGGCAAAATTGGGCGTCATATTATTGACGATAACATTGTCGAACACGCGGACATTATGCCCGCCCTGTTGCGGCAGGCCGGGCAGGTCGAACACCAAAATACCGCCCGCATTGCCGGTGGCGACATTGTCGTGCACATCGGCATTGAAGCTATTTTCAATCTCTATCCCGGCGACATTTTGCACCGCCACGCTGTCGCGCACGATGATGTTGCGCGATTGGCCGACATAAATCCCGGCGTCCGAAGCGCCGCGCACAAACACCCCGTCGATCAGGACATTTTCGCTCTCAACCGGGTATACGCCATATGCGCCGTTGGTCGCCTTTGGCTCACCCGACCAATCGACTCGGATGTTGAGGTAGACAATATTGTGCGCCTGCTTGGATTTAATGCCATCGCCGCGCGTATCGCGCACGGTAAAATCGCGCAGCACGACATGATCGCCAGTGACCAGCAAACCTTCGCCTGCGCCCAATTGCCCGGCAAAATTCAATATGGTGCGCTCCGCACCTGCACCGCGCACGATGACGCCATCTGCATCGAGGTTGAGCCCATCGGTGAGGTCAAATGTCCCCGCGCCAATTTCAACTACATCACCCGATGTCGCCTCGATCAGCGCGAGTTGCAGCCGCGTCTGCGCTTCCGGCCCGGCGGCAACACTGATCGTCCGCGCCATCGCCCCACTCGACATGCCTGTCGCCAGCAATATGGCCGCACCCGCCATCACCCAATTACGCATCTTCCCCTCCATATCTCTGCTTGGCGGGCATAGTGGCAATCACCATGCCAATTGCCAAGCCCTATATGGGGGGCGAGCGCTGATAGAACAAAGGGCAATCCCCCTCCCCTTCAGGGGTGGGCATTTATTCCTCCCCCCATGGAGGAGGGGGGCCGCCGCGTAGCGGTGGTGGAGGGGTTGGTGCACTGGCCTCCGCCCACGCAGGGGCGCATTGTGCCTTGGTAGCGCTATGGCTGGTGCGCCGCCACCGGCAGCGTCAGTTCATCGACATCCACCCCCCGCCCCGCAAAAAAGTCGGTAATGATCTGCACATTTTGCGGATGCGCTTCAAACAAGTCATGGCCTCCGTTCAATACGCGAATGCGATGTAGTCGACTGAACCCCGCCATCGCGCGTTCCTGTTCCGCCAATGGCGTGCGCACATCGAACATGCCTTCGAACAACAATGTGGGGGTGTTGGTGCGGACTTCACGACGAAAACCATCGCCCAGATCCAACCCCGCAACCGCACCGCGCAATTGCGGCATGGGAAAGTTCAGCGCTCTGCCTGTCAGGCTATGCCGCGCTTGCCGTGCCATTTCGGTCAGCCGCGCATTGCTGACGCCAGACGCAATATCCATCAGTTCCGACATGCCCATTTGCAGCGGTTCGGCATAAAAATATCGCCACAGCATCGGTGCAATCGCCTGTTGCTGCCCCGCCTCCAACGCGGTGTAAAGCCCAACCAGATTGCCGTAACCGTCGGGATTCTTGGCGAGCACGCCCGCCAGCATCCGTATGGCAAAACTGTCGGCGCGAAACTGGTGCGTCACCCCATCCTCTCCGGTGAAGGCAAAGCGCATCGGTTGCGCATCCATCGCGGCATGGACGCGCGCCATTCGCGCAACCAAATCTCCGCCCACATGGGCATTGATTCGCGCAAAGGCGGCATCGACGTCGGCGGGCATTTTCACCGTCTGCTCCAGCCCCTCCGCCGACGACAAGACGACCCTTTCGACAGAATCGGGGTGCTGCCGCAGCATCGCAAAGGCGAGGTGGGTGCCATAGCTGATACCCCAGAGGTTGACGCGTTCCACCCCCAAGGCACGGCGCAGATCGTCAATATCATCGGCGCTGGCGGTGGTCGTATAACCATTGAGCGCAAACCCTGCCGCCCGCCACTGGTGCACACATGCCGCTAAAGTCGTGCGATAATATCGGGTCAGGTTCGGCTCGTTGAGCACGACGTCATTGTCCATTGCCGCTGGCGCACGACAGCGCGGCAATTGGTTTGACCAACCCACCCCGCGCTGGTCGAGCGCGATGACATCTGCCACCGCGCGCAGCGCCAGAAATATCGGCTGGCGGGGCCCGTGCGCGGTGCCAACGCCCGACCCGCCCGGCCCCCCGGCGAGGTAGATTATCGGCGCACCGGGGTGGGGGTTGGTCGAACGAAAACGGGCAAAACCGATCGTTATCAGCCGCGAATTGGGATCGTTGCGATCCTCCGGCACCAGAAAACTACCGCGCTCCACCGCAAGGTCGCTGCCATCGGCCAAGCGAAATTCATATGGTTCGGTAAGCAAGGTACCGGACAGGTTCTGCCTGCCAATGGGCGCGATTTGCGCCGCAGCGCCACCCATCGGCAGGACAGCGACAGTGCATAGACCAGCGGCAAGCAGGGTGCGCAATTTGGTGACTTTGTTGGCTTTGCGAGCAAATTTGAACATATGGCTTCCTTCCGATCAGCATCGTCAACGCTTTGTGCCACCCACCCTTGTCTGTCGCTGCTTGTTCGGCCAATGGCGGCTGCGTTCGGCAAGCTGCTCGACCGTTCGGCAAACGACCGCGCACTTCGGCAAACGACCGCTGGACGGCGCGACAATTGCATGGCGGCGCGCTATCGTTGGCGCATGTTCCGCACCCTGACCCCTTTCCTCTACCTACTTGCTTTGCTGCTCCCCGCAGCGGCGGGGGCGAGCTGCTATCAGCCCGCTGCGCCTTGCGACCTGATCGACCCCAGCGACAATGTTGCGCCGGGACGGATATTGACCATCGAACGGTCAATCATCGTCGCGCCCGACGCGCTGCCGCTCGACCGACCGCTCAGCGTCCATATTGCGGCATTGGCGAGCAGCGAAATCTATTGGAACGGCAGGCGCATTGGCAGCAATGGCCGCCTGCCTGATGCGACACATGCCGAGGTGGCGGGCCGCTATTTCGCCAGCTTTGACATTGCGCGCGATGCGGTGCGGGTGGGCGAAAATCAACTGCGCATCCGCTTCAGCGCCGACCATTTGTGGACGCCCTTGGTCCAGCCGATCCATCTCCTCGAAATCGGACCATATGAAACCCCCGCCTTGCCCAGTCGCACCCACTATCTGCCGACCCTTGTTGCCTTGGGCCTGTTGGCGGTCTGCCTGCCCTATTTTCTGGTCGCCGTCTGGTTGGAACCGCGCGGCGCGCGCCACGCCATATTACCCGCACTGCTCGCCCTGCTGAGCACAACACAAGCGCTGGCAGAGGTGGCGCGCAGCTTTATTGATTACCCCTATCCATGGCATTTGGTCCGGGTGAGCGCTATCGCGCTCATCGCAACAGCAAGCGCACTAACGCTCAGTTTCGGGGCGGCAAAGCGTTTCTGGCCCGAAATGCGGCGCTGGATAGTCGGCATAGCCACAGCTATTTCTTTGGCTGCGCTGCTGTGGCTGCCCGGTTTTGACTATAAAAGCCTGGCCGTGGTTGCGGTGGGACAAGCGGCGATGTTGGCCACGGCTGTACACGCACTATGGCGCACGCCCATTGCCCGCAACAAGGCGGCGGGTGTTGCACTGGTGATCGGCACGGTCGCGCTCCTCACCATGACATGGGAAGGGGGCGAATTTCTCGACCGCAGCTATTATTATGTTATCGCGTCGTTGCTCATCGCGTCCATCCTCGAACAATTGGGGATGCTGCGCGCCCAGCGAATGGCACAGCAACGCATCACCGATTTGGAGGAAAGGCTGCGCCATGCCGAGGCGGCGGGCGAACCGGTCATCGCACTCAAAAATGGGTCGCGCGAACATAGGCTGGCAATTGGTGATATAATCTTTCTGCGCGCTGCCGATGATTATGTGGAGGTGCGGACCGCCGACGGGCGCAATTTGCTGGTCACCATGGGGCTGACCCGATTGCTGGACGAACTACCGGGCGATTTCCTGCGCATCCACAAAAGCTATGCCGTCGCACGCAGTGCCATCCGCGCGGTGGAGGTGCGGGCGGGCGGCGGGCGGCAAGTCAGGCTGGCCGATGGCGCGACCATCCCCGTCGGGCGGCGTTTTGCAGGCGTATTACAAGCGGGGGGTGGCTGAGGGCACAGATGCACCCATGCATGTCCCGACTTCGCTCGACACGAACGGATTGGGAATTGCATCTACCCCCGTTCGTATCGAGCAGGTCGAGATACGAATGGTCGGCGAAAGCCCGCCCTTAGGGCATATCGCCCAGCATCCATGCCACCCCCTCCATCGCGTGGAGGCGCGTTGAATCATAAATGGGCAGGATATTGATGTCGGTATCCACCAGCATCGACAATTCGGTGGAGGCGAGCGCAACCGCATCCACCCCGCGCTGGTCGAAACTGGTGATCAGGCTGCGCAATTCGCGCTCGCTCGCCTTTGTCACCTCCCCCTGCATCAGTTCGTCATAGATGATGCGATCGACCATTTCGACCACCGCCTCATCCGCAGGAAACAAAGATACGCCGTGGCTGACGAGCCGTTGGCGGTACCAGCGTTCGGCCATGACGTTGCGCGTCCCCAAAATGGCAGCGGTTTCCACGCCCGCCGCCCGCATCGCCCGGCCAACGGGGTCCACAATGTTGATGAGCGGCACCGAAATTGCCGCCTGCACCGCGTCCGCCACCTTGTACATCGAATTGGCGCAGATCATGATGGCGCTGGCCCCCGCACCCTCCAGCCGCCGGGCGCTGGCGACCAAAATCTCGGTCGCATTGGCCCACTCGGCATCGCTCGACAGGCGGCGCAGGTCACAATAGTTGAGGCTGTCCATGACCAAGGGCGCGCTGCACCCTGCCCCGGCGCGGCGTTGCAGTTCCAAATTGAGGATGCGGTAATATTGCTCGCTCGCCGCCCAGCTAATCCCGCCAATCAACCCCAATTTGCGCAAAGTTTCTCTCCCGTTGAACTCAGACCACCCACCCCGCCATACCACCCCGCCCCCAAAGGCAATGGGATAATTTGTGGGCCGGGGGGGAGGCGGGGGGGGTTG
>CAUJJQ010000028.1 GCA_963205285.1 Pseudomonadota bacterium
TTGCCCGCGCCATGCCGCATGAAAGCTTGGGCGAAGTGATGCGTCGTGCCGACATCGCGCTCTATGCGGCAAAGGGTGCGGGCCGCAATATCGTGTGCTTTGCCGATGACGAAGCCGAAGCCGATGGCGCTGGCGCTGCAAACCCACGATCGGTTATGGCTTTGTCGCGCGCGGCGCGTTAGCTTGCGGGCTTTGGATGCTGGATATGCCCGAACCCACACCCCTGATCGACAGCATGTCGCGCCGCGTGGCGCGCGCGGTGCTCATCCTTTTTTACGGCGCGGCGGGGGTGCTGCATTTGTGGAACCCGCGCCCCTTTCTATCCATCATGCCGCCATGGGTGCCCGCGCCCGAACTGGTCGTTGCGCTGACGGGTGTTGCGGAACTGGCCGGAGCGGCAGGGTTGCTCATCCCGCGGTTCCGCCGCGCAGCCGGGGTGGGGCTGGCGCTCTATGCCCTGTGTGTCTGGCCGGCCAATTTCCAACATGCGCTGCAGGATTTGTCGCACGGCACAGGGCTTCCCGCGCTCTACCACATCCCGCGACTTGCCGCACAACCGCTGATTATCTGGCTGGCATTGTGGGCAGTAGACTTTTGGTCAGTCGTCAAAAAAGCATGATAAAATTATACTTTTCAGTAAGCATTTTGTGCAAGATAAGTATCGAAAATGGCGCAAGGTCAATAGCCTAGCGACAGGATTCAGGCCAGACGGCACGTACGTTGGGGCCCGGGGGTGGCAAGAAGGCGCAGGGGACCGCGCCCTTTGGCCGCCCCCAATTTTATGGGCGATACCATGTTGATGGTGCTATGCCCGCGCGATGCACGCCATCCACATCCAACGCATGATCGCCATACCCTATTTCCTGCTCGGCGGGTGGTGCCTGATCGCGCCGCATATGGTCGAACGATGGACGATCAACCCGCCCTATCAGCATTTGTCCACGACCAGTGCGCTGTTGATCGGCTGTTTCGGTGCCCAGGCGGTGCTGGGCGGCATATTCATCTGGTTCAGCCGTTGGACGCGCGCGACTTTCCTTGCCTACGCGCTCTCGCTGCTCCCCTTTTTCATTTTCAACTATTGGTTTGTTTTTGTCGTGCCGGTGCTGGGCGGCTGGATGGCGCTAGATTTCGGAGCCAATGCGGCGATGCTGGGGTTAAGCCTGTGGGGTTGGCGAAAGGTAGCGGGTGGGTTTTCCACCTTCGTTGAAAACTAGCCGATTTCTCGCTGCTTGAGGCCGGTTCGGGCGATGCCGGAAAGCGCGAAGATAACCGCGCGGTCTATAATTATGTGCAGGGGCTGGAGACGGCGATAGGTCGGCTCGACGATCTACCGATTTCCAGCCGGCTGCTGCGCAATGCGCACCGGCTGTTGCTGGAGGGGGTTACGAGATGATAACCACTGCCCGGCTATGGTGCAGGCCATGCCGAGCGAGATTCTAGCCCTGATCGACAAACCATTGCTGCTGGCGCTGGTGCTCGCGGTGGGCGCCGTGATTGGCATGGGCGCCGAACGGACGGTCGAAGGTTGGAAGCGCACCGAACGGCGCGAACGGTGGCAAGGGCGCAAGGGTCCGAAGGCGGGGTGGCGCGGCCGGTGGACAGGCGGCAAGGCAAAAGCCGCGCCGCCGCCCAAGGCTGCCAGTCCTGTGGCGACCGCCGCCGAGCAATTGCGCGTGGTGATGGAGGCTGAATTTTCGGCGCGACCCTTGCTCAATCAGGGCGAACGGCGCTTGCTGACGGTGCTCGACAAGGCGCTGGTCGACGAAAGCCCCGGCTGGCGCGCGATGGGGCAGGTGTCGTTGGGCGAGATATTGGCCAGCCCGAATGAAGCGGCCTTTTTCGCGGTCAATTCAAAGCGCGTCGACCTGCTCATCATCGACGCCGACTGCCGACCGCTCCACGCGATAGAGATGCAGGGAACCGGCCATCACCTGGGGCAGAACACCGCCGCGCGCGACGCGGTAAAGCGCGAGGCGCTACGCCGCGCCGGCATCGGCTATGTCGAGGTGGTCAGCGGCGACACCCCCGCCGAAGTACGGGCGATGGTGCGCAAGCTGGTGGGGCGGAGTTTAGGGGTTAAGTAAACTGTCACCGTAATGCAAATAGAGAATCTCGTGTTGAACAATACAAAAAAATTCGTATTTCAGAGTTAAGCTGACAGGGAGGCGAGAATGAAAGAGCCGCGAAAAGAGTCTATCGGACAACTCCTGACTGGCGGGGTCGAATATGTCATACCTCGATATCAACGAGCGTATGATTGGAAAAGCGATTCACAAGTTGGTGAATTTATCGCCGATCTGATTTGTGCGTCAGAAAGCAAAGACCGAGAATACCTCTACCTTGGTCCTATGATTTTCGATGCGTCAGATGACAGGAAAAAGACAACAATTTCTGTAATAGATGGCCAACAGCGCCTTACCACAACTCTCATACTCTTGATGGCGCTTCGCGACTATGTCCGAATAGATCTCGATAACGAGTCCGTTGCACAATCCATCCAGCAAATGATCTCAAACTCTGACGCATTATCATCAGAGGCTCATCATCGCCTGACGCCGTCCCCTGTCATATCACATATTTTTCCTGTCATGAGCGATTACGGATGGGACGGCAAGTTTCCCTCCAAAATAACCGTTCAAGGCAAGCAGATTGGAATTAAACGAGAAGTAAGCCGCGTAAAACCAATTTACGACTTTTGCCGTGATCAAATTGCTGAGCATGTTGGAATAGATATTAGTAAAGCTAGAGAATTCGCTAGGCAAATTCGTGATTACACCTTTGTAATTCGTATTGAAATTGAAGACAGTTCCGAAGCTTTCGAAATATTCGAACGAACCAATGCGCGAGGTAAAGAACTAGAGGTTACAGATTTACTCAAAAATTATCTTTTTTCTAAAGAGACAGAGTATCTTGATGATGATCTCGATGACTTATGGGACACAATTGTCTCCGATTTTGGATCTTCGCCTACCAAGGCCATAAAGCAATTCTGGATATCTAGAGCAGGAAAAGTTAACTCTCGGCAGCTTTATCGAAAAATTAGAGAATATGCTGACAAACAAGGTATAAATTATTTTCTGGAGGAGCTTTCCGATTTTTCAGATTTTTATAGAGTCTATAACCAACCTGACTATGGAGCAATGACTGATTTATTGACCAAATATAATTTTCCTAAAGAGAAGATGGTTATGAAGGAATTTCATAGATCAATTTCTGTTTTGAAGATGTTTAATATTACACAGCCCATTCCTCTCATTTTCTCCGTGCTGCAAAGCTTCCGTGCTGACGACGGCGATAAAGAGGATGCGAAAAAGGTGATTTCATTATTGAGGGCGATCGAGTTTTTCCACATCGCAAACAACAAGGTAGGTGGAAAGATCGGCAATGAAAGCGAAGGAAAATATGCTGAGTTCAGCGATAAGGTTTTCAACGACGAAAATCTTTCTGCAATTCCAGGTATTAGGTCTTGGTTTGAAAAGGCGATGCTCTCATTAGACGAGTTTTTAGCGAGCTTCAGATCGCTCTCTTACGATAATAAATCTGAACGAAATACCATCAGGTATGTTTTCGATAGGCTTGTCAACGATGGTGCGAAGGACGGCCAGACTCTAGACCTCCTCGACGTGCTGTCTGCTCAATCGGGAATTAGGCCAAGTTATGATATCGAACATCTTACGCCGAAATCTCATAAAAAGGACGAGGATCACAATCAAATTCTGAATAGCATCGGGAATCTCGTTGTCATTCCAAAACAGATCAATGGCATTTTGGGAGATAAAGAGTTTTCAAAGAAGATTGAAATACTCAAGTCACCTCATAAACATGACAACAATATAAAGAATGTGCCCAGTTATCTTCAACAATTTGTCGAAGAATATGGTAATAAAAATTGGGACGATGAAGCTATAAGATCACGCGCCGATGAGCTTGGTAGTAGAGTTTTTGATGTTCTTGCTAACAGGTCTTCATATAAATAGCATCAGACATTCTCCCTGTCGCCCGCGCCCATATATAATTCGCGGTCGGTTTGAGTTACGGTGACAGTTTACTTAACCCCCAATTCACGCAGCCCTCGCCGCCGGCGCGCCCCGCAGCAACCCTTCGGTGCTCAAATCCTCATCCACATCGGGCCAGTGGATGCCGTAACCACCGCCGCATTTTTCCCAATGCGCGCGCTGTTCGGGGGTGGCACCCACGAGGCGGGGATACCAGACGAGAGGCACGGCGATGGTGCGGCCGTCCATCAGGTCGACGATCAGGCGGTGATCGTCGAAGCGGACGTGGAGGACGCGCTCGTCGGTCACCCTAGTCGAAATATTCATGCCACTTCTCCAACAGCATCGCGCGATGTTGGGCTGTCAGCTGGATAATGCCAGAAATCTCGTGCGCGGAAGCTCCGGCTCTTGGCCACTTCGAGGCTGTCGAGCCAGATTTTGATCGTCGCTTCGCCCCGGTCGATATGGACGTGCGGCGGCTCGTTCGGTTCGTGGCTGTAGAAATAGAAGCGGAAGCCATTCAGACGGAGAAGGGTTGGCATATGCTGTCATCCTTTCTCCGCCCGGCGCTGCTCAATCATGCTCCCTGTCGCCCGCGCCCATATATAGCTCGCGGCCGGTTTCTTTGAACAATTCGCTCATTTGCCGCATCCCTTCCTCGGCGCTTTGGCTGTCGAGCGGTGCGGCCCCTCCACCACCGCTGTCGCGGTGGTCCCCCTCCCCCAGAGGGGGAGGAGTTGCCGCAATAAAGCCATCCGCGCCCTGATTTTGCAGCTTCGCGAACTCCCGCACTTCCTGGCTGATCTTCATCGAGCAGAATTTCGGGCCGCACATGGAACAGAAATGTGCTGATTTCGCGCCCTCTGCGGGCAGCGTCTGGTCGTGATATTGTTCCGCCGTGTCGGGGTCGAGCGACAGGTTGAACTGGTCGCGCCAGCGGAATTCGAAGCGGGCTTTGCTCAGCGCATTGTCGCGGACCTGCGCCGCCGGGTGACCTTTGGCGAGGTCGGCGGCGTGGGCGGCGAGTTTGTATGTCACCACGCCGACCTTTACATCGTCGCGGTCGGGCAGGCCCAGATGCTCCTTGGGCGTAACATAACAAAGCATTGCCGTCCCATACCAGCCGATCATCGCCGCGCCGATGCCGCTGGTGATATGGTCATATCCCGGCGCGATGTCGGTGGTGAGCGGCCCCAAAGTGTAAAAGGGGGCTTCGCCGCACACTTCCAACTGCTTGGTCATATTTTCCTTGATCTTGTGCATCGGGACATGGCCCGGCCCCTCTATCATCACCTGCACATCCTGCGCCCAAGCGCGGTGGGTAAGCTCGCCCAGCGTATACAGCTCGGCAAATTGCGCTTCGTCATTCGCATCGGCGATTGAGCCGGGGCGCAGGCCATCGCCAAGCGAATAGGCGATGTCATAGGCTTTCATGATTTCGGTGATGTCGTCGAAATGGTCGTAGAGGAAGCTTTCCTTGTGATGCGCGAGGCACCATTTCGCCATGATGGAACCGCCGCGTGACACAATGCCGGTCACGCGCTTGGCGGCGAGCGGGACATAGGGCAGCCGCACGCCCGCGTGGATGGTGAAATAATCGACGCCTTGCTCTGCCTGTTCGATGAGCGTGTCGCGGAAAATGTCCCATGTCAGGTCTTCGGCAATGCCGCCGACCTTTTCCAGCGCCTGATAGATCGGCACGGTGCCGATGGGGACGGGCGAATTGCGGATGATCCATTCGCGCGTGTCGTGTATGTTGCGCCCGGTACTGAGGTCCATGACAGTGTCCGCGCCCCAGCGGATCGACCACACCAGCTTGTCCACTTCGGACGCGACGTCGGACGCGACCGCGCTGTTGCCAATATTGGCGTTGATTTTAACCAGAAAATTGCGCCCGATTGCCATCGGTTCGCTTTCGGGGTGGTTGATGTTGCTGGGGATGATGGCGCGGCCGCGCGCGACTTCTTCGCGCACAAATTCGGGCGTCACATAATCGGGGATGGACGCGCCAAAGCTTTCCCCGTCGCGGACATATTGGGCGAGCCGTTCGCGGCCCAGATTTTCGCGCACCGCCACATATTCCATTTCAGGCGTGATGATGCCACGGCGCGCATAGTGCATCTGGCTGACATTCGCGCCCGCTTTTGCGCGCAGCACGTGCGAACGGACATTGGGGAATGGTTCGACACCCCCCGAACGGTCGGGGCCAAGTTGACCATTATCCTCTGGGCGCAGCGTGCGCTGTTCCTTTTCCTCGACATCGCCGCGCGCCAAAATCCACGGACGGCGCAATTCGGCAAGCCCGCGCGCAATGTCTATCTGCGCATCGGCATCGCTATAGGGGCCGGACGTATCATAAACGCGCACCGGCGGTTCGCCGCTGGTGGGTTCGAGCAGGATTTCGCGCATCGCAACACGGACATCGGGGTTGCCGGGCGCAGCAACATGGATTTTGCGGCTGCCGCGAATGGGGCCCGTCGTAACCTGCGGCGGGGTGCCTTTTTGAGCATCATTGCGGTCGGGACGTTCGGCCATGCGCGCTTCCTTTGTGTATCCAACAAAGGGATGCGGGGGTTTATCCATGGCCCGCTCCCTCCGCCCGCGTGAACGGGATCAGGTTCAACGGGTCATGGCAGCAGCCAAATCTCAGCCGATCATGCTCGGCCCCCCGGGGAAGTGGGGATGATAGGGGGCGCGCATGCAATAGTCTAGCGCTGTGACATTGGCGCACCGACATTATGTGCGCGCGCTGCGCACCATCTGGTGGATCAAACCCGTCATCGTCACCAGCCATGCGGCAAGCGCGACAAAGATGATGGTGCGCGGCAGCAACAACAGAAAATCAAAGCCGAAACTATGCGCCAGTCGATAGGTGGCGGTGGTGTACATGCCGAGCGGAAAGACCATCCCCCAAAATGCAGGTTCATAGCGCAGCGGGTCGCGCTTCCAGCCATATCGCCACAGCATCAGGGCAAAGAGAAAGGGTATCCACCATGTCGCGATTGCCCAGAAAAACAAAGTAAAGCCGTGGATGAAGGGGAGGCAGGGGCCAAGCAACGGCCAGTCCCCCGCCCGGTCGATCAGCGAAACCCCGGCCAGCGTTGCAATCGCCACCGCGCCCATGTTGATCCAATATGGCGGGCCAAAATCCCCCGCGCTCATCCGCACAAAGGTCAGCCGATAGAAAATGAGCGGGATGATCGCGAGGTAAAGCATCGCCCCGATGAGGAAAAAGACGAGCGCCAGAAACATCAAAACATCCGCGCCCTCTCCGCCACCGCCGCCCAGCGCCGCGCGCAGCACGACGAGCGATTGGGTCGCCACCGCCGCGATCAGCCATGCCCCGTTGATCCCGCCTGCCAATGTCGGCTTGCGTTCGCGCACCGTCACTGCGGTGAAAAATCCGTACATGATGATGAGCCAGAGGCAGAGCGCGAACCACCACAGAGCGCTCGCCACCCCGTGCCAGCCCGCGACCAACAGATTTTGGGTGCCGAAAACCGCGCTCCCGGCAACGATGGTGAAGAAACCGGGCGCGCGCTGATGGTCGGCCATGTCGCGCAGTAAATCCCCGCGAAAGGCGATGGCGCGGGTCAGGGTCAACAGCCAGAGCAGGGGATAAGCAACCCAGTTCACCCCCAGCAACAGTTGCGGGATATAGGCAAAGTGCAGCAATTTGGCGGCGATGGCGATGACGCCGGTGGCCATCACCAGCGCGAAATATCCGGGAAAAAGATAATGGGCGGCGGCCAGCCAGCGGCGCTTTGCTGCACTGCCTGCGCGGATGATCGCTGCGCCCATTGGTGCCCGCCATTCCCCATATGAAAGGATGGTCAGACTAAATCAGCGTCGGCAATATATTTTGATATGCCGCAAAATGCGCTGGTTCAGATGCTCAACACGCTCGGCAGTTTGGGCAGGGGCTGTTCGGGGATGCCATGTTCAACCATCGTCTGCAGCGCGGCGAATACATCGCCGTCGATCGCGCTCCCGACATCGCGCGCCATGACTGCCAGCGCTTCGTCGCGCGGCATTGCCGCACGATAGGGCCGGGCAGAGGTGATGGCGTCGAAATAATCGGCGACCGAAATGATCCGCGTTTCCAGGCTGAGCGTGCGGGCATCCAGCCCCAGCGGATAACCCTTGCCATCCAGCCGTTCATGGTGTGAACCCGCCATCATCGCCATCGACCGCATCACCCCGACGCGCGCCAATATGTCGCGGGTCAACCCGGCATGCCCCTTCATCTCCAGCCATTCATCACCATCGAGCGGCCCTGCCTTGTCGAGGATGCGGTTGCTGACCCCCAGTTTGCCAATGTCATGCAGCGCCGCGCCGCGCACAAGCGGGCGGCGTTCCTCGGCCGGGATGCCCAATATCTCCCCCAGCCGGTCGGTGAAAAAGGCAACGCGGTTGCTATGCCCGCCGGTATAGGGGCTTTTGGCGTCGATTACCTGCCCAAAGGCCAAGGCGATATCGTCGAGATAATCTTCATCGACTTCGACACTCGATTGCGCGGGTTCGAGCGCGAAGAGCGATTTTTCGACGTTGATCGCGCCAACTTCGGCCCAGAATTGCGGCTTGCCCGCGATGAGTGCGAACAGGCTTACCAGATAGGGGTCAAACCATGTGTCGGCGCGCGCCTTTACCTCGGCCAGCGCGCGCGATGGCCCCTCTGCCATATAGAAAACATCGGCAACTTGGGCGAGGAGCGCGATGCGCGACAGAAGCGGGATGGCATTGCCCGACAGGCCGCGCGGCATGCCGCCACCGTCCCAATGTTCGTCGAGGCTGGATATGGCGCCGGCCACATTCTCGGAAAAACGCAGTCGCCGGGCAATGGTCGCCCCCTGCGTGCAGCGGGTGTGGATAAAGCCGGTCAAAATGGGTGCTGCGTTGGTGAGCAGATGGTCGCGCGCCGCGTTGCGCACCGCATCGCTTTCGCGCCGACCAACCTCTGCCTCGACAAAGCGCAGGAAATCCGCACCATCGGGGCCGATCAGCTTGAAACCTTGTTTCAGCGTGCGGTCATCACCGACGAATAATTCGGCAACGCGCGCCGCATTGCTCGAACAGCCAAGATCCTTGAGCAAGGTGGCATAGAGGCAGTCGGCAAGTTCCTGCCCCTCCATCCCTGCGGCGATGCCCAATTGGACGGCAATCCACGCCGCGCGGATGCTATGCCCGGCGGGCTGCCCCTCTGTCAGGTCGAGCG
>CAUJJQ010000029.1 GCA_963205285.1 Pseudomonadota bacterium
GCTTAAACCAGACCGATGAGTTGCAGTTTGCGTTCCAGTGTATCGCGGTCAAAGGGTTTCATGACATATTCATCGGCACCATTGTCGATAGCGGCACGAATGTGGGCGGTGCCATTTTCGGTGGTGCAGAACATCACCTTGGGACGCTGCGGCACTTCAGTTTCGTTGAGCGCGGTCAGAAATTCCATCCCGCTCATCACCGGCATGTTCCAGTCAAGCAGAACGAGGTCAACCGGCCCAGCTTTGCACGCTTTCAGCGCCTCGGCCCCATCCTCGGCTTCGTCAACCGACAGCCCCAGCCCCTCCATGATATGGCGGGCCACTTTGCGAATTACCTTGCTGTCATCGACGATCAGACAATGTGTCATGAAATTGACCCCGTTGGATTGGCTCTTTGCCCTGAAATAGCTGCCAATTATGGATTATCGGTTAAGCTGCGGCATCCACCGCGCGACTGTTGAGGACAGCGATTACATCCGTCGGGTCGAGCCGCAGCAACGCCCGCCCATCTTGATGGTCGGCTACTCCACTGACGAGTGCCTGCCAGCCGCTGCCGAGACGCGCCGGCACTTCCGCCATGAAGAGCGCAACGACATCTTCCACCTCATCGAGCGCGAGACCATAGCCATGGCCGTCGATGGCAACGATGGCCATCAGCGGTGCAGCATCGCCAAATGTCTGCTCGCCCGCGACCAGCGCGGTATCAATGAGCGTCAATAGTCGTGAACGGATGGCAACCAGTCCGCGCACCGATGGCGGCGCAAGCGGCGCAGGCACGACATCGCGCACCGCGACCACCGCCTCGACACTGACGGCAGGCAAGGCAAGCCATTGGCTTGCCACACGAGCGATTAGGTAAAGTTCATCCTCCATCACGCTGCTCCCGCCGCAACAAGTTGCGGCAAATTATTGATTAAATTTAGTAATCCACTGCCGTCCCCGTCATTTAGGCGGGCATGCCCCTCATCCCCATTGATGCACAATATGGTTGCCTCGGTATCGGTAACAGCATTGCGCGTTTCGGCGTGGCGGACGCGATATCCGGCGCGTTCGAGCGCGGGTTGGACGACATGTTGTGCCCATCCGCCGGCTTCTCCATCAACAATCCAGATGGTGCGTTGTTCGGCAGCCGCGGGGAATAAAGTCGTCACGTCCCACATTTCGATGACGGTCGCATCGTGCATCGCGACCCCGATAACGCGGGCATCGTGCGAATCGGACAATTGAACGTCGAGCCGGGCAAGGCTGGTAACTTCCGCCACCGCCAGCAGCATCGACATGCCACCGTGGGTGATACGCACCATACGCAGCGCCCCGGCATCTGGCAGGGCCAGCGCCGGATCGACGATGCGCAGCAATTCGCCGTCGATGGTGGCTACAAAGCCCGATCCTGCGCGGCTGATCGCACCCACCGGCACATCGACAATCCGCTGCACCGCATGCATGGGGAGCGCAGCCTGCGTCGCAATGCCGAGCGGCACAAAGCACAGCCAGCGGTCTTCATCTTGGGAGGAAATGCTTTCTTCGGCCAGTTGGACATCTTCCAACAAGCTGCCATCGGCGGCGGCAATAATGTGGTTGGCGATACCATCGACATCGATAACCAGCATCGGCTGACCATTATCGGGCAAGGAGAATCCGTTGTAGGTGCCGCATTGCCGCAGCAAGGGCGGCAGCGGCTTGATGACCAATTCTTCCTGGTCGCGCACGTCCGGTACGTCGAGCGCCAGCGTCCGCCCGTTGGCGAGGCGGCAGAGCACGATGGAGCGTTCCTCCACCATTTCCACCGGCAAGCTCAGATGATTTTCGAGCACACAGCGTGGCAGCAAATTGCCGCGCACGCGTGCCAAAGCCACGCCGCCCGATTGCAGACATTCAACCGATTCGTTGCTCGACAGCAATACTTCGGCAATCGCACTGCGCGGTATAGCAAATTCCTGTCCCGCAATAGGCACAGCAAGCGCGGAAATGATGGTCAGCGTCATTGGCACATCGATGGTGAGTGTCACGCCGCGCCCGGGCCGATTGTCGACCCGCACACCGCCGCCCAGTCGTTCGATATTGGCTTTGACCACGTCCATGCCGACCCCGCGCCCCGAAATATCGGACACCGCCTTGGCGGTCGACAGGCCGGGCAGGAACACCAAGGCGGCAATTTGTGGTGGCGATAATTTGGCGGCTCGCTCGGCCGACAAATGCCCCGATGCAATCGCTTTTTCTAGCAATCGCGCCTCGGCGAGACCGGCACCATCATCTTCGATAGAAATTTTAATCCGGTTGCCGACCTGACGCCCGCTGACCCGCAGCACCGCCTGCACCGGCTTACCCGCAGCCTTGCGCACTTCTTCGGGCTCTATGCCATGGTCGATGGCATTGCGCAGCGCGTGAACGATGGGGTCACGTAGGCTTTCCATCACTTCGCGGTCAATCTCTACCTCCCCACCATCGGTGACGAGGCGCACCTGCTTGCCCAATTCGTCGGCCAATTGGCGAACGAGGCGAGGTAGCGGTGAAAATAGCTGGTTGAGCGGCGACATGCGCATCAAACTGACTGATGCACGCACCCCGCTGAGTAGCCCCGATAGTCGGGTAAAAACCGCAAGGCTTTCAGGCTCAAAACCCTGCCCGCGCAACTGGCCGGCAAATTCATTGCGCGCGAGGACGAGGTCGGAAACCCCGCTCATCACTTCGTCGAGCAATGTCAGCGGCACGCGAACTGAACGCCATTCGGGCGGCACCACTGATTGTTCGGACGCGCGCGGCGCTTCTGCGATGTCGGTTGCCGATGGGAATGCGGGCGCAGTTGATGCTCGCTGGTGCAATGTATCGGCCAGACGGGCAATCAACGTCCGATCCTCTCCTGCCGGTTCAACGCCATGCTGCGCCAGCGAACCGATAACCTGACGTATGCCGTCAAAACCCGCGAGCACGCTCGCCACCACTGCGCCGTCGACTGCCAAACGACCCGAACGTAATGCGTCAAGCAATTCTTCGGCGGCATGCGCCAATGCGGTGACACGCGGCAGGTCGAAAAAGCTGCTGCTGCCCTTGATTGTGTGGACAGTCCGAAAAATAGCATCTAGCCGCTGTTTATCGTGCGGATCGGCTTCCCAGGCGACAAGGTCACCCGCCACCACCTCGATCATATCGAGCGATTCGCCAACAAATTCGCGCAGCAATTCTTCCATGGATAGGGCCCGGCTGATTATTCAGCCTTCCCCATGCATGGGTCATGGTTAAAATCGAGTTAGGACGGGCTTTGGCTATGTCCGTGGCAAGACAGCGCCAACAACAATTTCGCCATCTGCAGGCCGGGAAAGCATGATCGCCCCGCCGCTCTGCGCAGCGATCCTGTGCGCCAGTGCGACGGTGATAGTCTTGGGATTGGGCTCTGCAGGTGCCGTTGCAAAGGCCGCAATGAGCGTTTCGTCGATGATAACGCGCGGCCCCGCACCGCGCAGCGCCAGCTCGATCGCTTCACCGCGCCGTTCGACCGCGATGCTGATCGTGCCCCCACGCAGCAGCGCCTCCACTATCGTCATGCCGAGAAGGAGGAGGAGGCGAGCCGCACCCTTGGGCAGTGCTTCGCGCGGTGACATCCATTCGATGCTGGTATCACGCCCCGCCGGCACAAGGCCGCGCAAAGCTTCATCAATGTCGTCGGGGGATAAACTATCGCCATATCCACCCGCCGAGCCAAAGGCCATACGGAAAAATTTCAGCTTGTTAATCGCGCTTGCCGCAGAAGCGTTGAGCAGCGAAACGACATTTTCGCGCATGTCAGGGTCATTTTCATCGGCGAGCAATTCCAGCCCGTTGCCGAAACTGCCAACCGGGCTCAATAAATCATGGCAGAGCCGCGAAACCAGCATGCTCGCAAAATCGACGCTGTCATCGGCCATCGCCATCCCCTTTTTGGTCAAACCCGCCTGGCGCGATAGGGTGCGTGGACGAAGCTGGCAACCCACACCCCTTGAACCGCGCAATCGGCCACCCATGTTGGTCGGACAATGGGGGATAACGTAATAATCACCGTTTCCATCGACGATGGCCAGCGCGGCCAGCGCTTTGACCGCGCGTTGACCGATGCAGTCGGCGATTTGTCGCGCGAACGGGTGAAGGCGTTGATGGCCAGCGGTGCCGTCCGCCGTGACGATGGTTTGGCACTGCCCAATGCCTCGGCAAAGATCGAAGCGGCGATGGTGCTAACCATCACCCTGCCCCCGCCTGTCGATGCCGCCGCACGGCCACAGGCAATCGCGCTCGATATCTGTTATGAAGATGATGCGCTGATCGTCGTTAACAAGCCGGCGGGGCTTGTCGTCCATCCGGCCAATGGCCATGGCGACGGCACGTTGGTCAACGCGTTACTCCACCATTGTGCGGGGCAATTGTCGGGCATCGGCGGGGTGGCGCGCCCCGGCATTGTGCATCGGATTGACAAGGATACATCCGGCCTCATCGTTGTTGCAAAAAATGACGCGGCGCACATCGGCCTCGCGCGGCAATTTGCCGACCATAGTATCGAACGGACATACCACGCGATTGTGGCAGGCGTTCCCGTGCCGCCCGCCGGTCGCATCGAAACATGGCTCGCCCGGTCACCGCAAAATCGTCAGAAAATTGCGGTGGCACCTGCGGGCAGCGGCAAATTGGCGATC
>CAUJJQ010000030.1 GCA_963205285.1 Pseudomonadota bacterium
GGCTGTCGTGCACCGCGCGCCCCTGCCCCGGTACATGCTTGATGATCGCGGCAACACCATATTCGGCCATGCCCCGCATCAGCGCGCGGCCAAGCGCCGCGACCGCCATCGGGTCATCACCCAAACACCGGCTGGCGAGCACTTCATGCGTCACGGGATAACAAAGGTCGAGCACCGGCGCTGCGTTGGCGTTGAAGCCCATATTGTGCAACACCGCCCCCAACAGCCTGCCATTGGCGCGCGCGGCAGCCAGCGCGCTGAGCGGTGCCTTGGCATAAAGCGCGGCAAAGGCGCTGGCAGGGGGAAAGACCGGAAATGCGGGCGGTTTCAACCGCGCAACCGCGCCGCCTTCCTGATCGATCATGATGATCGGGCGGTGCGCGCCGCTGATGGCGCGCAAATCGGCGTTGAGCGCACCAAGCTGCGCCGCATCGATGATATTGCGGGCAAAGAGGATATAGCCCGCCGGGCGCGCGGCGGTAAACAGCGCGCGTTCCGCCGCCATCAACTCCGGCCCGGCAAGTCCGAAAATGACCGGAGTGATGGGGGCGGAGCCGTCCGAGGTTATCGTGCGACCAGGCAATCTTCGCCCGCCGCGCTCAACCGCGCGCAAAGGCTACGCGCCGCGCTGTTCGACCCTGCGGCGGCTTGCAGGCGGTAAACCGTGCGACCACCCACCTCTGCCCGTGCGACATTGCTGTTATAGGGGGCGAGCCATGCGAGACGACGTTTCAGCGTGGCCCATGCCGCATTGGCCGCGCTTTCGCTGGCAAAGCTGCCCAATTGCACCATGCCGCTGCCGCCTGTGGCTGGGCTTCCCGCAGCAGGGGCGGCGGCGGGTGCGCCGGGGCGCGTTGACGTGGCAGCAGGCCGCCCTTCGACACTGCGGTTGGCAGCAACCGGCGGGGTTGCCCCACGCGGCGCGGCGGCGGGCATCGTAACTGGCGCAGCAGGGCGGCTCGCGGCCGGGGCGACGGGAGCTTGCGGCGCGGCGCTGGTGTCAATCTGTCCGGCGGAGCGCACACCCTCCGTCGCGGCGACAGCGGCATCGCCATCACCATCAAAGCGGCCCGCCTCTGCGCGCGGGGGCACGCGATAGTCACCCTCTGGCGCGGGTATAAGTTCGGCGCGCGGACGGCCGCCGACATTTTGCCACCACCACAGGCCGCCAACGACCAAACCAATGGCCACCAAACCAGCGAGCACGAGGCCGATCAGGCGGCCCATGGACACGCCATTGTCATCCGCATCCTCTATGGGTTCGAGCCAGGGGAGGCGTTCCTCCTCCTCAAAGCCAAGGGCCGATGTTTCGTGGTTGTTGTCGTTCATGGCGCACCCCCAAAGCTTTCAACCGACCCGCGTTAGCGACGATCAGCGCATTTCATCCACCGGCTCGACACCCATCAGATGCAAGCCATTGCGCAATATCTGCCCGATTGCGCTGGTTAAGAAAAGCTTTGCCATTGTCCGTTCGGCATTTTCTGCCTGCACCACCCGGCGGCTTGGGTCATCATTGCCCAGATTATACCAACCGTGGAATGCCGCCGCTAAGTCATTCAAGTAAAAGGCGATACGGTGCGGTTCGCGCGCCGTCGCCGCCGATTCAACCATCCGCGGGAAAGTGGCGGCAATCCGTGCCAGCCCCAGATCGACTGTATCCAAATGGGACAGGTCGATCGCGTCGTGGTCCGCAGCGGCATAATCCACCCCGGCCTCTGCCGCGCGGCGCGCCATCGATGCGGCACGCGCATGGGCGTAATTGACATAGAAAACAGGGTTATCCTTGGTCGCTTCGACCACCCGGGCAAAGTCAAAATCCATCTGCGCGTCGGCCTTGCGCGTCAACATGGTGAAACGCACCACATCCTTACCCACTTCGCGCACCACATCGGCCAGCGTTACGAAATTACCCGAACGCTTGGACATTTTGACGGGCTCACCGTCGCGCAACAGGCGCACCATCTGCACCAATTTAACGTCGAAACCGGTTTTCCCGCCGGTCAGCGCCGCAACCGCCGCCTTTATCCGCTTGACCGTTCCGGCATGGTCAGCGCCCCAAATGTCGATCAGCGCGTCGGCACGTTTCGCCTTTTCATGGTGATAGGCAAGGTCCGCACCGAAATATGTCCAGCTGCCGTCGCTTTTCTTGATCGGCCTGTCCTGATCATCGCCAAATTGGCTGGAACGGAACAGCGGCAATTCAACCGGCTCCCAATCCTCCGCCACCTCCCCCTTTGGCGCTTCGAGCACACCATCATAAACCAGATCATGCGCACGCAACCATATTTCCGCCGCTGCAGGCAAGCCATCTGCCTGAATTGCCGCTTCGGAAGTGAACAGGTCGTGGTGGATGCCGAGCAGCGCCAAATCGGCACGGATGAGGTCGAGCATCGCGGCGACCGCGCGCGTGCGGAACAATGCCAGCCACGCACCGTCATCCCCACTGACAAAGCGGTCGCCAAATTCGGCGGCGAGCGCTTGGCCCACCGGCACCAGATAATCGCCGGGGTATAGCCCTTCGGGGATTTCCCCCACATTCGCCCCCAGCGCCTCGCAATAGCGCAGATGCACCGAACGGGCGAGGACATCGACCTGTCCGCCCGCGTCATTGACATAATATTCGCGCACCACGCGATGCCCGCTATATTCGAGCATCTGGGCCAATGCATCGCCGACGACCGCGCCGCGACAATGGCCCATGTGCATCGGCCCGGTCGGGTTGGCCGACACATATTCGACATTGACGGTCGTGCCGCCGCCGATATTGCTGCGGCCATAATCATCGCCGAGCGCCTGTATCTGGCGCAATTCGCCGCGCCACGCATCGTCGCTGAGGGTGAGGTTGATAAAGCCCGGCCCGGCAATATCGACCCAGCGCACCGCGTCCAGCGCGCCAAGTTCGGCCGCCAGCGCCTCTGCCAACACGCGCGGCGGTTTGCCCGCCCCCTTGGTCAGCACCATCGCCGCGTTGGTCGCCATGTCGCCATGGCTGGCATCGCGCGGCGGTTCGAGCGTGATCGGCCCACGGTCGAGCCCGGCGGGTAGAACCCCGCCCTTTTCCAATGCATCAAGCGCCGCGTTCAGATGCGCGGCCATTTCGGCGTAAATCGTCATGGGCTTTCCCTGCCGCACCCTATGGGCGCGCCTGACGCACCTTTAGCGCGTCACATTATATTGCAATTGTTCCTGGGTAAGCTGAAATCCGATCAGCAATTCATATGTCGCGCGCGTCACCGCCGCGCGCACATCGGTTTCGGCCATCGGGTCAACCGCCGCGTCGGCGTCACCCGCACGGCGTCGTCGGGTGATGCGTTCGCGAATATCGCTTGGCAGTTCGAGCGCGCTGCGGTCGACATAACCGCCCGCCGTGCCGGTCGTGCTGGCGCGTGTCTGTCCGGCGGCAAAATTGATGCGCACGACGTTCACATCCTTGGCCACAACCGCGCTGCCACCCTGCAAAATGGTGGAGAAATAGGGGATTTCGACGGTGCGCGCCGCGCCCGCATCGCGCCGCGAAGCCTCCACATCAAAGCTGGCGCCGACATAGACGCGTTCTTGCTGATCATTGCACTGGGTGCGTACATTGGTGATGTTGGCGACCACGTCGATGGCGCTGGCGTCACGGCTGGTCGCGGGATCGAAAATCGTCACATCGCCGGTATAGGTGGGGATGCCGACGGCGGGGCACAGGCTGCGGCTGGCGGTGATGCCGACGCCGTTCGACACATCAATTTCATTGTCGCCCGCACAGGCGCTGAGCGTCAGCGCGGCGGCAAACGTTGTTACGACGGCAATCATCGACGGGCGGGTGCGTGTCATGCAAAAATCCTGAATCCGGCCCCGGCGCGGGGCTTGGCTTCCCTGCCCGCAAGCGCCAAGAATTGCAAGCAAAGCTGCTTGCGCGCGTGGGGCCATCGGCATAGGGGCGGTGCGATGGACAAGATGATGGAAAATGCCAAGCCGCCGCTCACTCTGCTGGTTGCTGCACCGCGCGGCTTTTGCGCGGGCGTCGACCGGGCGGTGCGCATCGTCGAACTGGCGATCGAAAATTATGGCGCGCCCGTCTATGTCCGCCACGAAATTGTCCACAACCGTTTTGTCGTCGATAATCTAAAGGCGCGCGGCGCGATTTTCGTCGAACATTTGCGCGACGTGCCCGACGGCGTGCCGGTGGTATTTTCGGCGCACGGCGTGCCCAAGGCGGTGCCCGCGAAGGCAGAGGCACGCGGCCTATTCTACCTCGACGCCACCTGTCCCCTAGTCAGCAAAGTGCATCGACAGGCCGAACGCGCCCACGCCAATGGCCGCCACATCATCTTCATCGGCCATGCCGGTCATCCCGAAGTTATCGGCACGCTGGGCCAATTGCCCGACGGGGCGATGAGCCTGATTGAAACGGTGGAGGATGTCGCACGGCTCAACCCGCCCGATCCCGACGCGCTGACGTTTTTAACCCAGACCACGCTGTCGGTGGAAGATACGGCGGCGGTAGTCGATGCGCTGCGCACGCGTTTTCCGGCGATTGAGGGGCCGAAGGGGGAGGATATTTGTTACGCCACCTCCAACCGGCAGGCCGCGGTCAAGGCGATTGCCCCGCGCGTCCAGTTGATGTTGGTGATCGGCGCCCCGAACAGCTCCAACAGCCTGCGTCTCGCCGAAGTGGCGGAGCGGCTGGGGACGCGCGCGCACCTCATCCAACGGGCGGCGGAGATTGACCTTGGCTGGCTCGACGGGGTGACGACGCTTGGCCTCACCGCCGGGGCATCGGCGCCCGAATCGCTGGTGCGCGAAGTCACCGATCTCTTATCCGCGCATTTCACCCTCCACGTCGAAGAAGAAGTGACAGCGGAGGAGAATATGATCTTCAAACTGCCGCGCGGGCTGGATGTGGCGCGCGCATAATGGCGGTTTTCACGCATGTCGGGGCGGAGGATATCGCCCGCTTCCTCGAAAATTATGGCATCGGACCGCTGACCAGTGCCAAGGGCATTGCCGAGGGGGTGGAGAACAGCAATTATCTGGTCGAAGCGGGCGGCACCCGCTATATTTTGACGCTCTATGAAAAGCGCGTCGATGCCGATGACCTGCCCTTTTTCGTCGCCTTCATCAACCATCTGGCCGATGCTGGAAACCCCGTCCCCCGCATCCTGCCCGACGCCAATGGCAGCCATGTCCAGCGGTTGATGGGCCGCCCCGCCTGCCTGATACAATATTTACCGGGAATCAGCCTCTCGCGCCCCAATGGCCGCCAAGCCTATGCCACCGGCGCGGCGCTCGCGCGGTTGCACAACAGCGCTGCCGATTTTGTGGGCGGCCCAGCGAACCCGCAGGGGCCGGCGCAATGGCGATTCCTGACCGACCTCATCGGCGCGCGGCTCGATGATATATTGCCCGGCCTCCACGCCAGTGTGGCACGCGAATGTGATGCGCTGGAAAGGCTTTGGCCGCACGATTTGCCGACCGGCGTCATCCATGCCGATTTATTCCCCGACAATGTGCTGGTTCTGGGCGATGATGTGTCGGGCATTATCGATTTTTACTTCGCCTGCCGCGACACCACCGCTTATGATTTTGCGGTCACCCATTCGGCATGGTGTTTTTCCCCCGATGGTTCGACCCCGCTGCCCACGCTCGCCGCCAGCCTTGCCAAGGGGTATCAATCCGTGCGCCCTCTCAGCACTGCCGAAATCGCCGTCATGCCGGTATTGGCGCGCGGTGCGGCGCTGCGTTTCCTTCTTACCCGTGCGCATGACTGGCTCGACACGCCTGAAAACGCACTGGTGGTCAAGAAAGACCCGATTGCCTATCTGCGGCGGCTCGATGCCTATCGCGCCGACACGGCGGGCGCATTGTTCGGCTTTGCCGCGCCATGACACGCAACCTGAGCGGGGTTGAAATTTTCACCGACGGCGCGTGCAAGGGCAA
>CAUJJQ010000031.1 GCA_963205285.1 Pseudomonadota bacterium
GTCGCGAATCCCCGCACGCTCGACATAATATTGCATCAGGGCGTCGGTGTCGCGCGCGCGAAATGCCTGCAGGAACGGGCCGGTTGCGCCGACATAGTCGGGCGTGAAACGGTCATAATAATCCGCGACCGTATCGCTGGCAAAAACGGTGCCCGGTGGCACGGGCGGCAGGCGGTTGCCCGTGCCCAGCAGCGCATGGGTGCGCCACCGCGCGCCATGCAGCGCCCGCCGCAACAGGCCAGTCATCACCCGTTGCCAGTCTGTTGCAATTCGGCCTCTGTAATCCGGCGGTAATGATATGGCACCCGGTCGATATGCTCCAGCGTCTCGGGTCGGGCCTTGCAATTGAAACCAAAGAAGAAATGACGGTCGACCTTGTACCGGTCCATCATCGGCGTATCGGGCGCACTATCGTCATAGTAATAATATATGTGCGGCACGCCCTTGGGAACCATGATCAGTTGCACGGCTGTGCGGCGGGTCGGCGACACATTGGGGTATGACCAGTGGAGGATCGTGTCATCAAGCGCGAGCATTTCGCCCTTTGCCAAGACGACCGGCACGAATAGTTCATCCTCCAGCGATTTCTGAACGTCGGCGAAAACATCCTCATGCACCATATTTCCGGCGCGCATGGCGTTGAACCGGTTGTGGCTGCCGGGCATTACGCCCACTGTGCCGTTGTGGCGATCAACATCGCATAGCGGGATCCATAACGATATTGACTTATGCGCTGGTTCATCGACGAATGACGGGTTCTGGTGGATCGGCACCGGGTCGTAGGCATCGCTCGGCACCTTGTCGAACACATTGATGACCAGCGGTTCATAGTCGGGCAGGACGGCGCCGACCTTGTCCTCAAGATAGGCCCAGACCGAATCGAACAGCCTTTCCTTATAGGCACCGTCATTATTGAACGCGCTGAGCATGAAATGGGTCGGGATGTGGACATCTTCGCGGTCGAGCCGTTCCTCTGCCGCATCGATAATTTCGGCTAGGCGGTCCACCTCCTCAGGCGACAGGAATTTCATCGTCGCATAGCCATGTTCGCCCAATGCCGCATTCAGGCCCGCGTTGCCGAATGGCTGCCAAGGTGCGGACAGGGCGGGATAGGGCGCATGGTCCGGACCGGTAAAACGCTGGATGGCGGGCATCTGTCCCGCCGATGCCTGCCCGGCGATCCGGTGCAACGCCGCCGCCGGCAGTATTGCCCGCACCGTTCGACCTGCGTCGCGTCGCGCCCGCCGATATATGCGCCCGGCAAGGCTGCGTGCGCGCTGATATGGCGTGCGCCGCATCATCCGCCGGTCGGCCAGCGCTTGCGCTGCCGCGCGGGCGCTGCGCATGTCCGCCAAAATCTTGCGACTGGTGATTTCGCCGGACCGAATATAATCACCCTGTGCGACTAGCGCCGCAATTTCCTCTCCATCGAGCTGAAGATGCGGGTTGACGCATTTGCCCAGCATGTGTGTTTTGAACGCACCGGCAATCAGTTCCTGGCCGCTGTGCGCCTCAAACTCCTCGGTCTCCATTGAAAACATCTCGAGGGTTTCGGCATCATCGGGCGATTGGCGAAACAAAACACCTCTGCGGTGGCGTGGGATACAGGCCAGCCTGACGGCAAAACGGGGGCGGTCGCTAATATTGTCCGGTGACCAATGCAGCGCACCGGCATCAAAGACGACCGCTTCGCCTGCTTTCACCGGGATCGATGTCATTTGCCCTATGACTGCGCTGTCATCGATATTGTAGGGGGCCGCCATCTGTGGCCCGTGCAGGAAATCGATCACGCCGTGGCTGCCCGCATAAATGCTGAGCGGGCCGTTTGCCGTTTTGACATCCTCCAGCGGGCACCAGATGTAAACGGTCGGCCAGTTGAGGTCTTCCTGCACCGTCCAATCGGTATGGAGGGGGATTTTACCCTTGCCGGGCGGCTTGACGAACAATGTTGTGGTGAGCACGCGGTAATCGACCAGCAATTGGTCGATGGTTTCGCCAAGATAATGCTGCGCCAGTTCCCGAACTTTGCGCTTATATGCAAAATTCGTGTCCAATTCGGTCATATGATAGGTGACTTTGTCGCCAAAACGCCCCGCAGGATCATAATCATCATCCGGCGCGAGGTTCAGCACATCGTCGAGCATCTGGGCCGCTTTTTCGGGTGAAAGCAGTTGCGCTGTCACAAAGCCCGAACGGGCGAAGTCGGCGTCATGCCGGGGCGACCGGAAAATGGTCCGACCTGCGGAACGCGTAGCATTGGGCGGCGGTTCGTTCTTTGCCAGCGCGTCCTTGATTGCCGCGATCGTCGTCCCTTTGTCCCGTAACATTTCCCCATGGTCAAGCACGGCCATCATCTCGTCCGATGTCAATGTGATGCCCGGCGTGGCTATCCGGCCAATAACCTCGGTCTCGACCTTACCCAGCCGGACATCGGTGGTTTGATGTTCGATCCTGTCCTTTCCGTCCATGGACAGGATTTTCGTTTCTTCAGGGTTGGTCGCGCTCACCTGATAGATCACAGGGCGGACATTTTCGGGCACCATGCCGATCAACAGCACCAGACGGGGCGTTTCGGTCTGATTACCTTTTGAACCATGCAGGATTGTGGTGTCGAAAAAAATCGCATCGCCGCACGATACCGGCTGCGGCACCGCAAGACGCCTTAGTGTGGGGAGCGCCTGTGCATAGGGTCGCGAACCATTATTTGTCACCGGAAAATCATAGATGCTATGCGAACCGGGCACGAATTCCAGCGTGCCGTTCGCCTCATTTGTATCCGACAGGGGGCACCAGATGGTGATCGCTGGCCGGTTGAAATCGTCATGGAGTGCGTTGTCGGCATGCAGGTCGAGCGCGCCACACCCCGGCGGCTTCACGAACAGTGAGACGGCGGTGTAGCGATAGCCCGGCAAAAATGCCTTTGCGCGGTCGGCCAGCAATTCGGCCCCCATATCGCAGATCGCCTTGCGATAGTCGCGATTGGGGTGCGCGCCGGTTTCATGAAAATCGCCGACCCCATTGTCGGTCGGCGACAGATCAACGCCATGTTTCGACAAAATGGCGTCGATGGCGGCCTTGACCGACGCGACCTCATCCCGCGCCAGGAAAGGACGCACGGCAAAGCCCTCTTTCCACACTTGCGCTTGCAGGGCTGGATCGGCAAAAATAACCTTGTTACCCCACATGGGCCGGTGCCTCCTGATCATCCCCATAATTGGCGGCAACGACGGGCGCGCTGTCCCCACATCTTATGTCCCAGTTGTAATCGCATTCGATCAACTGACGAATGCTTTTCTTTATGACCGACAGATTGTTGATGTCGCCTTTTATTTCCAGCCGCTTGGGCGGGTCATTATAACCCAGCATTGCAAAGGGGTGCATGGTTTTGGGATCAAGGATGGAACAGCGAACCGCATAATTCCCCGTCATCAGCGGCAATTGCGCAAAGCGGCACCGGCGCACATGCCGGCCGGGCAGGACAGGCGTTGGTGCAGGTTCAATCGCGCCGGTGATGCACACCGACAGATCTTGGCTCCAAATTGCAACCCCGCAAATAAGTTCAACAGTGGTGTTGGCGACAAACTCCAGCTCGACGTCCAGGCGGCCGCCCGTGCGCAACGGGCCATCGTCCACCGGCACAATCCGCATATCAACCATGGTGATGTCGTCGGCATCTGTGCCATCAGGTGCGGTGGGGGAGGGGCTATCGCCCAATAGGGTGAGGAGATAGTCGCCAGCGAGGTGGATATCGCCGTCAAAGACCATTTTCCCATGATCAATCACGATGCCTCGTTCACAGACCGAGAGCATCTGGACAATCTGGTGCGAAATCAGGATCAGGGAACCACCTTCATCGATAAATCGCTGGATGCGGGCCATGCATTTACGCTGGAAACGCAGGTCGCCCACTGCGAGCACTTCGTCGAGCAGCAACAGATCGCACGGTGCACTAACCGCGATGGCAAAGGCAAGACGCATGCGCATGCCCGTGCTGTACGTGCCGACAGGGCTGTCGAACGCATCGTCAAGTTCAGCAAATGCAGCGATTGCGGGGATGATGTCGCGAACGCCCGCCCGTGCGACACCACGGTAAGATAATCCCAGTTCGGCATTTTCGCGCCCGGTCAACTGCGGGTTGAGGCCTTGACCCAGTTCGATCACCGAATTGACCCGGCCCATGACCCGAACATAGCCCATGTCCGCCCTTATCAGGCCAGCGATGAGGCGCAGCAGCGTTGTCTTGCCCGCACCGTTGGGCCCCATGATGGCCACCGCTTCGCCCGGACCGATCGAAAAGGATATGCCATCAACTGAGGGGAATTCGCCCCGGCGCGGGCCGGTGCGCTGTCGGGCCAGCGGGTTACATGCCCGCGCAAGATCGACCAGCCCATAGCGTTGCGCCTGCCGTGGGTCGCGGCAGAAATATTTGCTGACGGCGCATAGTTCGAGCAGTGGACCGGGGGTCATATCAGCCTGCCCTCGCCGCAATATGTGGTCGGGCGAGTGTGACCGCGAGCCAACCAAGCGGGAGCAGCGCCACGGCCAACGCCACAGCCAATACCGGCAATTGGGGGGCGGGCGCGCCGACCATCCAGGCGTGGGCAGCGTCCACCACGGCAACCAGCGGGTTCCACGCCAACAGGCTGGTCGCCGGGATGGGATAGATGGCCGGCACAAGGAACAGGCCAAAACCCGACGCTATGCCGATCAGCGCGCCGACATCATCATAAAACTGTCCGACAGGTGCCACGAGCATCCCGCAACCCAGGCCGAACAAAAAAATGATCAACGCCGCGAACGGAATCAACAGCCAAAATGAGCTAGCGGCGACCTGAAAAGCCAGCATGGCGGCCAGAAGCAGCGCCATCCGCACCCCCAGCGCGAGCAGGCTTTCAAGCACCCCGGCGAGCAGGATGGCACCATGCGGCGCCGCGTTGACCGACAGAAAGTAACGTTCGCGGTTCAACGCTTGCAGCGGCCCGGTGAGGCCGTCTGTGAAGCATTGCCACAAAAACACCCCCGACAGGGCAAATAATGGATAGGGCAGCGCCATCGGGCCAACTACGAACAAGGACCCGTGGCGCAGCAGGCTGAACGCGATGGTGATGGCGACGCCAGGCAGCACGAGCCACAGATAGCCTGCCCACGCCCGTCGCTGACGCACGCGCATATTACCCCTGAACAGCAGCATGGCGGGGTAGCATATTCCGGCAAGCGCGGCGAATGCCGCACGCATGGTCGCCAGACCAGCCTGCCCGGCGGGCGGCTGCGCGGCGTTTGTCGCTTTCATGTTACCTGCCCCCCGTCCCTATCTCAGAAAATACGTCTCGGCTGCGCAACAGGCCCAGCCAACGCAGCGCTGTTGTTCCCCCCATCGCCAACGCAACCAAATGCCCTGTATATTATGCCGTGGCGCCGCTTTTCAGCCTCTTGACCGGCATATAGCGTTCGCGCAAGTCGGATTTGTTGGCTGGTATCCAACAAATCGCTATTCGGGCGGGCGTTGCAAGGCTTGCGGGGGAGGGGTGGCATTGACGACCGTTTTAATCAGCGAACCCAATGCCAGTTCGGTGCTGACCTATCTGCCCTATGTTTGGGGTTTGTTGAAAACTGCCGCCGAGCAGGACCCTGATCTCAAAAACCAGATTAGCTGGTTCGACCCCATTTGTCGCCGCGACACAGCCGACAGGCTGATTGCTGATTATGATCCGCCGAACGTCGATGTCCTTGGGCTTAGCTGTTACACGTGGAATTTCGACCTTCAGTGCGACATCGCCGCGCATATGAAGGCAGCAAACCCCCGCTGCATTACCGTCGTCGGCGGCCCTCACCCCCAGGTGAAGGATCCGGATTTCTTTCGCAAACATCGCTATTTTGATGTCGTGGCTTTCAAGGATGGCGAGGAAACGTTCAACGCCCTCCTCCGCGCCATAAGTCGCGGGGAGCGGGATTTTCGAAAGATTCCTGGACTCTATCTGCCCGACGGCGATACGCGCGACATGCTATGCACGGGGCCACCGCGCACGCCGGTTGATTTCTCGGTCAGCCCCTATATCGCCCAGTCGGATTATTATTCCCGCCTTTTGTCGGAACAACCATCGATGCATTTTGGTGCCGTGTGGGAAACGAACAGGGGCTGCCCCTATAGCTGTGCCTATTGCGACTGGGGTTCGAACACTATGTCGAAAATCCGGCAATTCCAACTGGACCGTGTCTATGCGGAGATTGACTGGCTACACGCCAAAAGGCTCGGTTTGATAATGATGGCCGACGCGAATTTCGGCATTCTCCCCCGTGACACCGATATCGCGGCCAGATTTGCCGACCTGTCAAATGCGGCAGGCCGTTCGGGCGTTTTCTATTTCAGCGCCGCCAAAAATAATCCGGCACGATCATTGGAGATATCGAAAATCCTTCTCGCGCACGGCGTCCGGTTTCAGCCCTCGCTCGCCATCCAGCATACCGACGTTGACGTGCTCGCAAGCGTAGATAGAAAGAATATTTCCCCGCAAAAGCAGTATGATGTCGCAAAGGAGCTTAGAAAGCTGGGCGCCAGCATCGATGTGCAGTTGATCATGGGCATGCCGGGTGACAATTTTGATCGCTGGAAGGCATCGCTTGCTCAGTTGCTCTTATGGGGCTTGCACGATGATTATTCGATTTTCTTTTTCAACTTTCTGCCAAACGCGCCAGCTGCGGATGCCGCCTATCGCGATTTCTGGCAGATTCAAACGATCAAGCGTGTCGTTCGTGATCCCAGCGCCGGCTTGCGCAGCCCAGTAGACAACGGAATCATTCAGGAAATTACCGTCGGTTCAAAAGTCTTTACGCCTGCCGAATGGGTGGAGATGAATTGCTATACATCGATATTCCGCGCCCTACACGGGGGCGGACTGACCCGCCTTGTCGCGATTGCGATGCACGCCAGTTGCGGCATCAGTTTTGCGACATTTTATGATGCGGTTATCGGCGAGTACCTCCGCCATATTTTCAAAGGCGGCGAAATCCACGCCTACACGCACGACATCTATGACAAGTTCCTGACCGTCGAATCCACGGTCGGCGAACAAACGACGGTGCCCGAACTGGGCGATGACGCGATCATGCTGCATGTCGCCCATGCGGTGCTTGTCCGCTTGGCGATCCACGCCGATACATTTTTTGACGGCCTTGGTGATTTCCTGCGCCAACGCTTCGGCGGAGTGTCTGAAACGCTGCTGATGTCGCTGCTGGATTATCAGCGCAACATGCTGATCCTGCCCGATTATAATCCGGCCCACGGTAAAATATTCCCGCTGACGCATGACTGGCCATCCTATTTCGCTGACATAGGGTCATCGGAAATAACCGAAGGCAGGGATCCGCCTCAGTTAATTTCCGCCAGCAATGTGTTCGTTGAAGAGGCGTTTCAGGACAAGGGATATTATGTCCGGCACGTCGATTGGGTCGGCAGCGAGGCGGCGGAAAGATGGCATAAATGGGTAAGTTTTTCCTTGGGTCTGGGGATGAAGGTCAACGCCATCCTTCACGAAGATATCCGCCTTGTCCCCGCGCAATCGACCAGCCGAACCCGCGCCTTTGGCCTATCCGCTCGCCTTAGCCGAGTGAAGGCATGGCTGGTCGGCTGATGAACTAGGTCTGACCGGAAAGGGTGAGCAGCGTAGCACAAAGTGCGCCGACCGGGTCGGCAACGCTATACCCCCTGATCCGTTCCGCAGCCCGCGCGCCGATGGCCTGCCAGTCGGCACGGGCAGCCCATGCCCGTTCCAGCGCGGCATCGAGCGCGCTTTCGCTGGCGCTATCGGCGAGAAAGCCGTTGACGCCATCGTCAACCACTTCGCCATTGCCACCGACATTGGTGACGATGGGCACGCGGCCCGCCAGCATGGCTTCGACCAGCGACAAGGGCAGTCCTTCGCAGCGCGAGGGGAGGATGAGGCCGTGGTGCCGCGCCCACACATCGCCCGGCGCATCGGTAAAACCCGCAAACCGAACGGAGCTAAGGCCGAGCAATTGCGCCATCCCAGCCAGCCCTTCGGCATTGTGACCGCTGCCGTAAAAGGTGACGCGCACTGGCCTGTCGCGCCATTTCGGCCGGGCCAGCAACCGCAGCAAAATATCCTGTCCCTTTTCACGGACGTCGAGCCGCGCGAGGCAGGCTAGGTCCAGCCTGTCGCCACCGGGCCATGATGGCGCGGCATCCCATGCCACCTCGAACGGGTTGGGCACGATTTGTGCGTTGGTAAGGCGCCGCCCCAATTGTTCCTCGGTGACCGCAAGGTTATGCTGCGATACGAACAGCGCGGCGCGCGCTGCGGGGTAGATGCGCCGCAAACGGGTGCGCAAACTGTCTGACGGCCAATAGATATCGTCGGCCTTCTGACTGATAATTACCGTTGCCATGCCAAGCGCCTGTGCCGTTTCCGCCTCCAGCCAGCCGTCGTGATTGAGGCCTTGCGATATGACGACGAGGCAGGGGCGGCGTCGCCGGACCGCCTTGCGCATCTGCATCTGCGAAACGTGCCGCATGAACGGCCACAATATGGACGCCAGTGAACGCAGCTTGCGCGGCCACCAGCGCGGCCCGCGCAGATCGGTAATGGTGCAGGGCGCATCAGCAAGCGCGCGGATTGCCGGATGGTTCCATATAATACGTGGTTTGAGCACGGCGATATCGTGCCCTTCGCCCGCCAAAACTGCTGCCGTGCGGCGCCACAATTCCTCGCTGCCGCCCCATTGTTCATTGCTGGAAACGAACAGGATACGGCGCTTTTCATTCGCGCTGACTGTCACGAAATAATTATCCCCCAAATTGCAGGCCCGGAGCTTCGTGGCTCACGCCGTCAGGCTTTGACAGCATTTTCATTCTGCTGTCTTGCGCGGCGCTTGTCTTCGCAAACGCACATCAATAGTCAAGGCATTGACACAGAACCAAAAGGCGCGCTGGCGCAAACGGGATCAAAACGGGGGGAATGATATTTGGTTGACCAAAGGTCGCCGACGGTGACGATTGTCGTGCCGGCATATAATGCCGCCGCGACCATCGACGAGACGCTCGCGTCCATCGCCGCACAAGAATATTGTGACTGGGAAATCGTCATCGTCGATGACGGGTCGACCGACGCAACGGGCGACATTGCCCGCCGTTTCTGTGTTGGTGAGCCAAGGGCGCGGCTCGTCACTCAGGCCAATGGCGGCGTTGCCCGTGCGCGCAACCGGGGTTTGGCCGATGCCCGCACACGCTGGGTCGCCCCGGTAGATGCCGATGACATCTGGCACCCGGCCCATATATCGACACTGGTTGCGCTGGCACAGACGGCACCGCGCGAACCGGCAATGCTGTTCGCGCAATCCCGCCAGATCGACGTCCGGTCGAATGTGCTGCTGTCCCCCGATGTGCGTCATATCAGCGGATCGGCATTTGCCCTGATGGTGATGCGCAACATTGTCGG
>CAUJJQ010000032.1 GCA_963205285.1 Pseudomonadota bacterium
ATCATGATTTGGAACTGGTTGCGATTAATGATCTGGCGGATGCCAAATCAAACGCCATGCTGTTCAAGCGCGACAGCGTACACGGCGCTTTTCCGGGCGACGTCCATGCCGATGGCAATGACATCATCATCAACGGGCGGCGCATCCATGTTACCGCCGAGCGTGACCCCGCCAAATTGCCGCATGAGGCAAATGGCGTCGATATCGCGTTGGAATGTACCGGCTTTTTCGCGGACCGTGACAGCGCGGGCGCGCATTTGACCGCTGGGGCAAAGCGGGTGCTGATTTCGGCACCGGCCAAGGGTGTCGACAAGACCGTGGTTTATGGCGTCAATCATGAAAGCCTGACCGGCGATGATCTGATTGTGTCGAACGCCAGTTGCACCACCAACTGCCTCGCCCCGCTGGCCAAGGTGCTGAACGACGCCATCGGCATCGAACGCGGGCTGATGACGACGGTGCATGCATATACCAATGATCAGAAGATTCTTGATCAAATTCATGGGGATATGCGCCGCGCACGTGCCGCTGGCATGTCGATGATCCCGACCACCACCGGCGCTGCGCGCGCCGTTGGCGAAGTTTTGCCCGAATTAAAGGGCAAGCTTGACGGTTCAGCTATCCGCGTGCCGACCCCCAATGTCAGCCTGGTTGACCTCACCTTTACCCCTGCGCGCGACACCAGCCGGGATGAGGTGAATGCCCTGCTCAAGGCCGCGTCAGAGGGTGCGCTAAAGGGTATTTTGGACTTCACCGACGAACCTTTGGTGTCGATCGACCTTAATCACTGTCCGGCCAGCTCGACCATCGACAGTCTGGAAACCGCAGTAATCGACGGGAAACTGGTTCGCGTGGTCAGTTGGTATGACAATGAATGGGGCTTTTCCAACCGCATGGTCGATACCGCAGGCGTTATCGGTGGCCTGATCTAAGGGGTCGCCGTCATGCCCGGTCGCATTGCTGGTGTCGCCCGCCGCGCCGCCCCAAAAGCGGCGATGGAGGTTATCGAACGCGCAAATATCAGCTTTGCGGGTGGGGTAGAGGGGGATTTTCGCGGCGCGTTGAAGGGCGCGCCCTATCGTCGGCAAATCTCCCTCCTCGAAGCGGGGGATTGGGCAGCGGCGATGGACGAACTGGGCCTTGCCATCCCCTGGCAGGAACGGCGCGCCAATTTACTGGTGGCCGATTTTGACCTGCCGCAGATGGCGGGGGTACGTATCGCCATTGGAGAAAATATTGTTCTGGAAACGACCATTGAAACCGACCCCTGTCACCGGATGGAAGCATTGGCGGGCGGGTTGCAAGCGGCGCTAACCCCCAACTGGCGTGGCGGGCTTTGCGCCTTTGTCGTCGCCGAAGGGGAAGTGCGCGTGGGCGATTCAATCAGGATTTTGGCCAATCAGGATTTTGCATGACGGCGTTTAATATTTTGGATGATTTGCCCCGAATTGTCGGCGATGTGCGCGGCAAAATTGCGCTGGTGCGTGAAGATTTGAACGTGCCGATGACCGATGGCCGGGTGAGCGCTGATACGCGGCTGCGCGCGACTGTGCCGACGCTCGCCGCGCTGTCCGACATGGGGTGCATCACCCTCATCCTCGCGCATTTTGGGCGGCCGAAGGGCAAGGTCGACCCGGCGATGTCGCTCGCCCCGATCGCTGCGCCTTTGGCAGAGGTTTTGGGCCGTCAGGTCACATTCATGGCAGAGCCGAGCCGCGATGCGTTGGCTGCTTTGCCCGCCGGTAGCATTGTTATCGCTGAAAACAGCCGTTTTTACGCAGGGGAGGAGGCGAACGACCCCGCATTGGCGCAAAGCTGGGCCGCATGGGGTGATTTTTACGTCAACGATGCATTTTCCGCCGCCCATCGTGCGCATGTGACGACAGAGGGGCTGGCGCATATCCTGCCCGCCTTTGCTGGTCGGTCGAGGGAGGCGGAATTGCGCGCACTCGACGCCGCGTTGGGCAGCCCGAAACACCCGGTTGCCGCCGTAGTCGGTGGGGCCAAGGTGTCGAGCAAGATTGACGTGCTTGTCCATCTGTCGTCGCGCGTTGACCATCTGATTATCGGCGGTGGTATGGCGAACACATTCCTTGCCGCGCGCGGGGTAAATGTTGGTAAAAGCCTGTGCGAGCATGATTTATTGGCGACGGTCGAGACGATTTTTGCCGCCGCAGAAGCCGCCAATTGCACCGTCCATCTGCCCTATGACGTCATGGTGTCGCGCGAATTTGCGCCCAATCCGCCGAGCTTGCGCAGTTGCAACGTCCATGAAGTTGCGGCTGATGAGATGATTTTAGATGTTGCGCCTGCCAGCGTCGAAATGCTGGGCGATGTTCTGAAAAACTGTGCGACCTTGGTGTGGAACGGGCCGATGGGCGCATTTGAAACCCCGCCTTTTGATGCCGCGACGGTCACGCTCGCCAAAATGGCGGCGGCGCTGACGCGTGAAGGGTCGTTGGTATCGGTGGCGGGCGGCGGGGACACGGTCGCCGCGCTCCACCACGCAGGGGTGGCGGGCGATTTCAGCTTTGTTTCCACCGCCGGCGGCGCGTTCCTGGAGTGGATGGAGGGGCGCGAACTGCCCGGCGTGGTGGCACTGACCCGCGCAAAGATGTAAGCTATTATTTTTCTGAAGGATTTTGATG
>CAUJJQ010000033.1 GCA_963205285.1 Pseudomonadota bacterium
CCCGTTCAAGGTCGAACAGGTCGAGCCGGCTGAGCGATCGCCCGCCAAAGCCGCCGCCTGCGGCATAGTGACCGTCGCGATAAATGCCGGTAGCACTTTCGGAGGAACTGACGCGTCCGCCACCCTGACCACGCATCGAAATGTCGGCGATATAGGACGGGCCGCTGGTGACCAATGTCGCGCCCGCGACCTGTTCGAGCAGGCTTTGGGTATCATCGACCAGTCGATTGGCAAGGTCGTCCCCGCCAAATGCCGTGATCGATGCCGGTACCGATTGCACACCCTCGCTCACGCGCCTTGCGGTGACGATGATTTCGGCATCTTCGGGGTCGCCATCGCCCCGCGCATCGCTCGTGCTGTCGGCGGTCTGCGGCGCACCATCCTGATCTGCTGTGTCGACATTGGCGCGCGCGGACGCCGCCGAAGCGCAGCTAAGCACCAGCGCGCACGCGATGAGACTGCTGCCGTTCCGAACATATTTTACCATTTTCCCGACTCTCCCTGTCGCTTTCCGCCAAGGTGCGGATATTGGATAATATTGTCAAACAATATATGGTTGCCACATAATCCGGTGATAGCTCCAACTGTCGATTGGTAGCGGGTGATGCGCCGAGTGCCATATGCCTTTCTGGCTGGTTATCAACAATAAACGAGCCACATTATCCGCGCAGACAGACCAATAATTGCGAATAGTGCTGCGTGTTGTTTATGGCATGGTGTGTGTCGAAAATATGCGCCAGTCCGAAAAAATCGCAAAAATTGTTTGACGATTATCGCCTGCATGGGCAATTTAAATCCGGGCATGCGAAGGAGGAATTGGTCGTGATGAACCGCAGACATATATTGGTGGGGGGTGCGGCCATGACCGGTGCGATATGGTCGCAGCAGGCGCTGGGTGCGCTGGCGGTAACCGCATCCGCCGACCATGCACAGCCTGACCCGGGCGGTTCGTCGCTGTCGCCGCTTGCGTGCATAGCGCGAGAAGCATGGCTATATGCTGTTCCTTTGGTGGAGGTGTGCGATGTCCGCCGCCGGATTTTGGCGCGCGGCCCGGCAAACCAGTGGGTGCATAATCGCAACCTCACCAATGTCGAAACGCAGCGCGTAACCTCGCCCAACAATGACACGTTGTATTCGCGCGCAATGCTCGACCTGCGCCACGGACCGGTGACTATCGTCTTGCCGCCGACTGGCGCGCGCTATTTTTCGGTGCAGCTGGTCGACATGTATTCGAACAATGTTGCGGTGCTCGGTACGCGCACGACCGGGGGCAATGGCGGGCGCTTTACTATCGCCGGGCCCAATGCAACCGCTGGCGATGATGCCATTCGTGCGCCGGGAAATTGGCTGTTCATATTGGCGCGCACTTTGGTCGATGGACCGGAAGATCTGGCCGCGGCGAATGCGGTGCAGGATGGGCTGCGCATCGAAGCGGCCGCAAGCGAGCCCATCGACCTCGCGGTGCCGAGCCGCAGCGATGGTTGGCAAAGCTATTTCGGCGGCGTTGGCGGCTTGCTGCGCGACTGCCCGCCGCCGGTCACAGACAATGCGCTGTTCGCGCGCATTGCGGCGATAGGGCTGCGGCGCGATGGCTTCGCGCCCCCCAGCCTGTCCGCCGGTGAGATTGCGGAGGTGGAGGGGGGGATTGCCGCCGCTCGCCGCTATGTCGGCCAAACGCAGCTTGGCCAGCGCATCGTCGACGGCTGGGCCTATCCGCCATGGAATCTGGGGCGTTTTGAGCAGGATTATGGCTTTCGTGCGCAGATCGCAGTGAGCGGCCTGTTCGCCTTGCCGCTGGAGGAGGCGTTTTATACCAGCTCGGTCGGCGACCAGCACGACGGGCTGTTCCACGGCGACAAATACCACCTGCGTTTTGCTGCCGACCAAATGCCGCCGGTCGACGGCTTCTGGTCTATGACCTGTTATGAGGCGCGGCCCGACGGGCAATTTTTCTTTGCGCCCAATAGCATAGATCGCTTTGCGATTGGCAACCGCACGCGCCAGCTACGGCGTGGCGCAGACGGTTCGCTCGATATCTGGATCAGCCGGCGCGACCCGGGTGGGACGCGCAGCGCCAATTGGCTCCCCGCCCCGGCGGACAAGCCCTTTGCGCTGTCGATGCGTGCCTATCTGCCGCAAAAGCCGCTGCTGACCGGGCGATACAGCTTCCCCGAACTGCGGCATTTTGTTTAGGCTGATGCCATGGGATCGTCGCAGCCTTATCCTGCACGCCATGATGGCGGGGTTGGGCGGCTGTACCAGGGGTGCGCGGTTGCCGTCGCGTGCTGATGGTGGGGGAACGGATCGCGTGACGCAATTTCGTGCCGATATCGAAACCTATGCCGCCGCCGGCATCAAGGTTGCGGGCGGGCCGGGCGACCGCGCGGTTGACCAGTGGCTGGAGGCCGAACTGCAGGCATCGGGTTATCAGGTCGAATGGCAGAGTATCGACGTGCCCTTTTTCACTACGCGGCAGGCGAGCCTGCGCTGCGCCACAGCCGAAGCGATGCTGTTGCCGCAGGCGATTGTCGTGCCCACTGAGCTAGAGGGTATCAGCGCGCCGCTGGTGCGGGTGGACAGGGCAAGCTATGCGGCGGCCAATGTCATGGGAGCGCTGGTACTGGTCGACCTGCCCGCCGCCCGCTGGTCGAGCATCGAGCCGCTGCGGGCGATTTTGATGCATTTG
>CAUJJQ010000034.1 GCA_963205285.1 Pseudomonadota bacterium
CCCCTGACGATAAGGCAGATCTGTCATCGCGTCGCTCAATGCCCCGCCATCTGCTTGTGGACGAGGCTGCGGAACGCATAGAGCAGCCGGTCAATATCATCGGCGGCAGACGGGATGCCCTTTCGCAGGCAGATAAAGCCGTGGATCGTCCCCGTCATTTCCAGAAACACATGGTCAACCCCCGCGCGCGACAATAATTCGGCATATAGCCGCCCCTGATCGCGGATCGGGTCGAGGCTGGCGGTGACAACCACCGCAGGGGGCATCCCCGCCTGATCGAGCAAAGCCGGGCTGGCGCGCGGGTCGGTGACATCGGCGGCATATTGCGCGCCGAACCAGTCCATCGAATCCTTGGTGAGCAGATAGCCATCGCCAAATTGATCCATCGACGCGAAATGCCGCGCGAGGTCGGTCGCCGGATAAATCGGCAATTGCGCGATGACCGGCACCTCTGCCGGATTGTCGCGCAGCGCCAGCGCCGTGACGATGGTGAGGTTGCCACCCGCGCTATCACCGCCCAGCGTCAAGGCATTGATTTGTCGTCCCAATTCAGCCGGATTGCTCGCCACCCAGCGCGCCACCGCTTCACAATCATCGGGCGCGGCGGGCCAGACATGTTCCGGCCCCATGCGATAGTCAACCGATATGACAGGGATATCGAGCAGTTCGGCAGCATGGGTGCAAAATGGTTCATGGGTGTCAATGTCGCCAATCACCCAGCCGCCACCATGGAAAAACACCAAGGCTGGCCCCGCTTCGCGTTCAACGCGCTTGTCATAGAGGCGCACGGGAATGGGCCCGACGGGGCCGGGGCAGGTCAAATCCTTGACGGTGGCGAGCGGCGTCGCCTCAGCATCGGCGAGTTCGCGCATCCCGCGCATCATCATCCGCGCTTCGGTGGGGGATAGCTGGCTCATCTTTGGCCCCTCCTGTGCGTTGAGGAATCCCAAAAAGACAGCAACATCGTCGCGTACAAAGGGCGTATCAGCCATTATCATCTCTCCACCCGGCGAATCACCGCCATCAAAGCATCAATTTTGTCGTTGCAGAACAAAATCTATTTGTCCCTTTGGCGCAAGCGCGCTTAGGGAGGAAAAATCAAGCAGAACAGGGTCAGGCATATGGCGTCCGCCGCAGAACAGGATTTGGCAAGTAGCAAAGTGGCAGGGGCAAAGCCGCCCTCAGAGGCGGTGGTGGTTCGTTTTGCCGGCGACAGCGGCGATGGGATGCAACTCACCGGCGGCCAATTTACGCTCTCGACCGCGCTGACCGGCAATGATCTGGCGACTTTTCCTGATTTTCCTGCCGAAATTCGCGCACCGCAGGGCACTTTGTTCGGCGTTTCCGCCTTTCAGATCAATTTTGGTTCGGATGAAATCACCACGGCGGGCGATGCGCCCGACATTTTGGTGGCGATGAATCCGGCGGCGCTGAAAACCAATGTCGAAAATTTGCGGCTGGGCGGCCTAATCATCGCGGACATCGGCGAATTTAACGACCGTAACCTCGCCAAAGCGAAATATGACCGCAATCCGCTGGAGGATGATAGCCTGTCGCGCTGGCAGTTGGTGCCGATCAACATCTCGCAGCTGACGATGGAGGCGGTGAAGCCATTTGGGCTGGGCAATAAGGAGGCGCTGCGCTGCAAAAATATGTGGACGCTGGGGCTGGCGCTGTGGATGTTCGACCGCGACCGGCAACCGCTGGTTGACTGGCTGAAGGCAAAATTTGCCAAGGCACCGACGCTGGCCGATGCCAATATCGCCGCGCTGAACGCCGGCCATGCCTATGGCGAAACGGTGGAATTGGCCGCGCCGCTGAAACAGCATGCGCCCGCACCGGCGGATGTTGCGCCCGGCCGTTACCGGACGGTGACGGGGGCAGAGGCAATCGCCTATGGTCTGGTTGCGGGTGCGCAATTTGCGGATTTACCGATGTTTTTTGGCGGCTATCCGATCACACCCGCCAGCGCGATTTTGCACTACCTCTCCCCGCTCAAAGAATTTGGCGTCACCACTTTTCAGGCGGAAGATGAAATTGCCGCTGTCGCGTCGGCCATTGGCGCATCCTATGCGGGGCAATTGGGCGTAACATCGTCGTCGGGGCCGGGGATCGCCCTAAAGACGGAGGCGATTGGGCTGGCGATTATGACCGAACTGCCGCTGATCATCGTTAATTCGCAGCGCGGCGGCCCATCGACGGGCCTGCCGACCAAGACCGAACAATCCGACCTGTATCAGGCGGTCTATGGGCGCAATGGTGACGCGCCGTTACCCGTCATTGCCGCGCGCGCACCCGGGGATGCCTTTGAATGCGCGATAGAGGCATGCCGCATCGCCACCCAATATATGACGCCGGTGATGCTGCTGACCGACGGCTATATCGCCAATGCGGCCGAGCCATGGAAAATACCGGATTTGGTAAGTTTTGACAGGTTTCCGGTGCAATTCATGGAAAAAGCACCTGAAAGCGGTTTCATGGCCTATGCACGCGACAATAGATTGGCGCGGCCATGGGTAAAGCCGGGCACCAAGGGCCTGATGCACCGCATCGGCGGTATCGAAAAGCAATTGGGCACCGGCAATATCGATTATAATCCCG
>CAUJJQ010000035.1 GCA_963205285.1 Pseudomonadota bacterium
CCGCGCGGGTGAACCCGGCGATAAGCTGCTTTATCACCCGCACTAATGAAGCAGCGCACGACCATATTCGCACGAACCTGCACCGTTCGCCGATGTTTACCGGCGCGATTGGCGCCCGCGGCCCGCGTTATTGCCCCTCCATCGAGGATAAAATCCACCGATTCGCGGACAAGGACGGACACCAGATTTTTTTGGAGCCAGAGGGGCTGGACACGCATTTCATCTATCCCAACGGACTTTCCACATCGCTGCCCGCCGACGTCCAGCTGGCCATGTTGCGCGAAATGCCCGGCCTTGGCGCAGTGGAGATGCTGGTTGCGGGCTATGCGGTCGAATATGACCATATTGATCCGCGCGCGCTCGATTCGGGGCTGATGTTGCGCGCCATGCCCGGCATCTGGTGCGCGGGGCAGATTAACGGCACCACCGGCTATGAAGAAGCAGCGGCACAAGGGTTGATTGCGGGCATAAATGCCGCGCGTTGGTACGCGGGTGACGCGCCCTTGGTGCTGGGCCGCTGGGACAGCTATTTGGGGGTGATGATCGACGATCTGGTTTTGCAGGGGGTTAGCGAGCCATATCGCATGTTGACCGCGCGCGCCGAACATAGGCTGCGTTTGCGCGCCGACAATGGTGAAGCGCGCTTGAGTATGATTGCGGAGAGTATTGGGGCTTTGAGCGATGCGCGGCGCGCCGTAGTCGAAAAACGTCAGTTAATGCGGGGGCAAGGCCGCGAAATGCTCGGCGCACCGGTTGCGAGCGCGATGCTGCGCCAAGCCGACATGCAATTGCCGGCAGATGGCGTTGTCCGCACGCTTGGCAATTGGTTGGCGATTGGCGGTGCGGACGGTCTGATCGACCAATTTGCCGATTTTGCCGCACTGCCGCCGGCGATTCGCGCCGAATTGGTCGAGGATGTGCGCTACGCCCCCTATATCGCGCGCCACGCCGCTGAATTGCGCGCGCTCGCCGCCAATGAAGATGTGCCGCTGGCGCGCGACCTTGATTATCGGGTGATTGGCGGACTGTCGGCGGAAATGGTCGAACGGCTGAGTCGCGCGGCACCCGAAAATCTGGGGCAGGCGGCGCGAATCGCCGGAATTACGCCCGCCGCGCTCACCGCAATTTTGGTGCACAGCCGCCAATCGCGCGCGAAAAGCGCGGCATGAGCCAAGGCACCCCGATTATCGACAATGCGGCGGCGGCACGCGCATGGATTGCCGACCTGCCCGATGTTTCACGTGAAACATTTGCCGCGCTCGACACTTATATCGCGCTGCTGCGCGACGAATCGACGCGCCAGAACCTCGTCGCCGCCTCCACACTGGCCGATGATGTGTTGTGGAGCCGCCATATTCTCGATTCGGCACAATGTCTGGCGCACGCGCCGGGCGAAGGTCGCTGGGTGGATCTGGGCAGTGGGCCGGGGTTGCCGGGTCTGATTGTCGCGATTCTGGTCCCCCAAATGCATGTGACCCTGGTTGAATCGCGACGGCTGCGGGTGGATTTTTTGCAGCGCTGCGTTGCGGAAATTGGCCTGAATCAACGCGTTAATGTCGTTCAGGCGCGGGTAGAAGCGCTCGCCCCCTGCGCTTATGACGTCATTTCGGCGCGTGCTTTTGCCCCGTTGGCGCGACTCATCCCCACCGCCCGTCACTTGGCAGGGGCGCAGACCCGCTGGATCCTGCCAATGGGTCAGGGGGCAAAAACGGCTCTTTCCACGCTGCCCGCGCCATGGCAAAGATGTTTTGCGCTCTGCCCCAGTCTGACCGATGCCGCATCGGGCCTGTTGGTAGCGAACGGCGCATTCAATGACGTTAAATCATTGAACAAAAAGAGAAATTAATAAATATCCGATATCCAAAATCGGCTATGGCTTGGGCTATTTTGCGACAGAACAGGATGTGAAGATTCAAGTTGCCATGATCAAAATTGCCATTGCCAATCAAAAAGGCGGCGTCGGTAAAACAACGAGCGCCATCAACCTCGCCACTGCATTGGCGGCGAGCGGTTGGCGCACATTGTTGATTGACATGGATCCACAGGGCAATGCCTCCACCGGTTTGGGGGTCGCCAGCGCACAGCGCCACACTTCTTCCTATGATCTTTTGCTGGGGGAGGCGGATTTGCCCGCCGCCGCGCAGCCAACGCGCATCCCCCGGCTCGACCTTGTTCCCGCCACCGTCGATTTGTCGGGGGCGGAGGTCGAAATGGTCGCGCTGCCCGACCGCACCCACCGTCTGGCGCAGGTTTTGGCCGCTGCGCCCGCCGGACATTGGGATATCTGCCTGATTGATTGTCCGCCATCGCTCGGCCTGTTGACGCTCAACGCCTTGTGCAGCGCCGATTCGCTGCTGGTGCCGCTGCAATGCGAATTTTTCGCGCTGGAGGGCTTGAGCCAATTGTTGCAGACCGTCGAGCGGGTGCGCGCCCGTTTCAACCCCGGCCTGTCGATCCTCGGCGTCGTCCTCACCATGTTCGACCGGCGCAACCGGCTGACCGACGCGGTGTCGGCCGATGTGCGCGAATGTCTGGGGCCGATTGTTTTTGACAGCGTCATACCGCGCAACGTCCGCCTGTCCGAAGCGCCCAGCCACGGGCTGCCCGCGCTGGTTTATGACCATAAATGTTCGGGCTCGATCGCCTATATGGCGCTGGCGCGCGAAGTGATTTCGCGCCTGCCCGCTTTGCAAGTGGCGGCCTGATATGGCGGACGACAAAGAAAATGGCCAAGTAAACGCCCCCGAAAATGGCGGACAAGCGCCGCTTGGCGGCCCCGCACGCGCCAAACGGCCGGGCGGTCTGGGGCGCGGGCTTTCGGCGCTGCTCGGCGATATAGAGGGGGAAGCGCCGCTCGCCGCGACGATCAGCGGCGGCGCTGCGCGCGAGGGGCTGACCAATTTACCGATCGCGCAAATCCACCCCCACCCGGATCAGCCGCGCCGCTATTTTGACGATGGTGCGCTCAGCGAGCTTGCCGCCTCCATCCGCACGCGCGGGCTGGTGCAGCCGATTTTGGTGCGCCCCGCTCCCGGCGGGCAGGGGTGGCAGATTGTGGCGGGTGAACGGCGCTGGCGCGCCGCGCAGCGGGCGGGACTGCACGAGATTCCGGCGCTGGTGCGCGCGCTCGATGACCGTGAAACCTTTACCATCGCGCTCATCGAAAATATCCAACGGCAGGATTTGACCGCGATTGAAGAGGCGGAGGCTTATGTCCGCCTGCGCGACAATTTGGGTCATAATGCTGAGGAA
>CAUJJQ010000036.1 GCA_963205285.1 Pseudomonadota bacterium
TGTTGATGATTGGCATGCGCGCCTTTGTCGCAACGCCTGCGAGCGGCGTGACCGACCCGTCGAGCGTCCTGCCGATGCAGATTTTTCTGTGGTCGGATGAAATAGATCAGGGCTTTGTCCAAAACACGTCCGCAGCCATCATCGTGCTGCTGGCATTCCTCCTCGCGATGAATGGCATCGCCATTTATCTGCGCAACAAATTTGAAACTCGCTGGTAGGAATATGGCCGAAACAACCAAAATCACCGCGCGCGCGGTCAATGTATTTTACGGCGACACCCGCGCGATCGACAATGTCGATATCGACATTGCAACCGACCATGTCACCGCCTTTATCGGCCCGTCGGGTTGCGGAAAATCCACCTTTTTGCGGGCGCTGAACCGGATGAATGATACCATCCCCGGCTGCCGCGTAGAGGGGAAGATTAAGTTGGATGGGCAGGATATTTACGCCAGCGCTATGGACGTTGTGCAATTGCGCGCGCGGGTCGGCATGGTGTTTCAAAAACCCAATCCCTTTCCCAAGTCCATCTATGAAAATGTCGCTTATGGCCCACGCATCCACGGGCTTGCCGCGAACAAGGCGGAACTGGACGCCATCGTCGAAAAATCGCTGCGCCGTGCGGGCCTGTGGGACGAGGTAAAGGACCGGCTGTCCCACCCAGGCACCGCCTTGTCAGGCGGTCAGCAGCAGCGTTTGTGCATCGCGCGCGCCATCGCGGTCAGCCCTGAAGTTATTTTAATGGACGAACCCTGTTCGGCGCTCGACCCGATAGCGACCGCGCGGATCGAAGAATTGATCGACGAATTAAAGGGGCGTTACGCCATCGTCATCGTCACCCATTCGATGCAGCAGGCCGCGCGCGTTTCGCAGCGCACCGCCTTTTTCCATTTGGGCGCGATGGTCGAATATGGCGAAACTTCCGCAATTTTCACCAACCCAACCCAAAAACGAACCCAGGATTATATCACTGGGCGCTACGGCTGAGGAGTGCGACATGGCCGAACATATAGTCAAAGCTTTCGACAGCGAAATCAGCCATTTGCGCGGGTTAATCGCGCAAATGGGCGGGCTGGCCGAAGTCGCGCTGCGCGACGCCATCAGCGCGCTGATTGCCCATGACGAGGAATTGGGCAGGCGTGTGGTGGACGGGGATGCCGCGCTCGACGCGCTGGAGGCGGAGGTGGACCGGCTGGCCGTGCGGGTCATCGCACTGCGCGCGCCGATGGCCGATGACCTGCGCGAGGTCATCGCCGCGCTCAAAATATCGGGCGTCGTCGAACGTATCGGCGATTACGCCAAAAATATCGCCAAGCGCGTCGGGCAGATTGAACGACAGGCCAAATTCGAACCGCTGACGCTGATTCCGGCGATGGCCGGCATCGCGCAGGGCATGGTGCGCGACGTGCTCAACGCTTATGGTGCGCGCGATGCGGAACTGGCGGTGGAAGTGATTGAACGCGATGAAAAACTGGACAATTTCTACGACAGTATTTTCCGCAATCTGGTCGCCCATATGATCGAAAATCCCGCCACCATCAGCAGCGCGGCACAATTATTATTCGTCGCGCGCAATATCGAACGGGTCGGCGACCATGCAACCAATGTGGCCGAAATGGTCTATTTCGCCGCAACCGGCATATATTATGCTGAACGCGACCTGCCCGTGGCATAAGGTTCGGTAATGCCCGCCATCTTAATCATCGAAGACGATCCATCGCTCGCCGACTTGTTGCGCTGGCATTTTGAGGCGGAGGGTTATGCAGTCCGCCTGACCGGCGATGGCGACGAAGCCTTGTTAATGGTGCGCGAACAATTGCCCGATGCCATCATCCTCGACTGGATGATTGAAAATCTGCCCGGCATCGAAGTGTGCCGTCAGATCCGCAAGGACAAGCTGGCCGCCCGTGTGCCGATCATCATGTTGACCGCGCGCAGCGATGAAGACGACCGTATTCGCGGGATTAAAACGGGCGCGGATGATTATCTGACCAAACCATTTTCACCGCGCGAGTTGTTGGCGCGGGTCGAAGGTTTACTGCGGCGCACGATGTCCGCATCCTTTGGCGATATACTGCGGGTCGGCACGCTCGAACTCGACAGGGCGAGCCATATGGTATGCCGCGACGGGGCGCCGCTGCACCTTGGCCCGACCGAATTCAAGCTATTATGTCATTTCATGGAACGGCCGGGACGCGTTCTGTCGCGCAGCCATTTGATGGACGCGGTCTGGGGCATGGACAGCATGATTGTCGAGCGCACCGTTGACGTCCACATCAAGCGGCTTCGTGATGCAATAAATCCCCCCGGCCAGCCGAATTTGATCCGCACCATCCGGTCGGTTGGCTATGCGCTGGATAGCGGCTGACGTTTTGCCATCCTAATCCGGCGTCAACTTGCAGCGCGCGCCACACAGCGAAACCCGATATGGGTGGTCGATGTATCGACCATTTCGGGGTGGCGCGCGGCGGGGCGATAACGCTGGCAATAATTGGCGGCGCACAGGTGGGAGCCGCCTTTGATGACCTTGCGCGCGATGCGCACGTCCGGCTGCGCGGGGTCAAAGCTCTTCGCACGCGGGGGGCCGCGCGGATTGTCGATAACGCAACATTTGGACTTTTTGGCGGGGTGCACCCCATCGCCCCACCAATCGTCGGTCCATTCCCAGACATTGCCGATCATGTCATACAGCCCATAGCCATTGGCAGGAAAACTGCGCACCGGCGATGTCCCATCCCACCCATCAAGACATTGATTAGCAAAGGGGAAAAGCCCCTGCCAATAGTTGGCGAGCATCTGCCCATCGGGGGCGAGGCTGTCCCCCCAGGCAAATTCGCAGCCATCCAGACCGCCGCGCGCAGCAAATTCAAACTCCGCCTCCCGCGGCAGCACCTTGCCCGCCCAGCGCGCATAGGCCGCCGCGTCGGCATGGGCGATGTGGACCACCGGGTGATCGTCCAACCCCGACAAGTCGCTGTCGGGGCCAAAGGGCCGGTTCCAGCACGCTCCATCGACAAAGCGCCACCAATTGGCCGGATCATCCATATCGACGGGGCCTGCAGGCTTTTGAAAGACCAGCGAACCCGCGCATGCAGTTTCGGGTGTAAGACCGGGGTAGATTTTGGGGTCGGGGATGATTTCGGCGACGGTGACATGGCCGGTTGCCGCAACAAATTGCGCAAATTGCGCGTTGGTGACGGGGGTTTCGTCGATCCAGAAACCATCGACGCGCACCTGCCGCACCGGCGCTTCTTCGGGGTAAAAGGCGGCAGAACCCATGGCAAAAACGCCGCCATCGACCCAGCGCATACCGGCATATTTTTCCTGCGTCATCGCCCGCCCTTCAACAAATGCGCCCGCGTCGCGCCCAGCATGGGGCAGCGGCAAAGCCTTGCCAAGCGGCTTTGGGCGTGGCGGCCATTTTGGCGCACAAAGTCAAGTTTTAATGCCGATGTTGCGCTATATGCCGGGGAAATATGCGGGTGCGGACGCGCGCCCAAGCCCCGGTAACAAGGCCCCGGCAACAAGCCCATGGCGAAATGACCGGCGTGGATAAGGAGGAGAGAGTGATGGCAGGATTTACACCCAAGCTGCGTCTGCCCAAGTTGCGTCTGGTTGCCGCAGCGGTCAGCGCCCTGATGGCGAGCAGCGCGCTGGCGCAAAATGCCGCGCCCGCCGCGTCTGCCGCGTCCACAGTCCCCGTCTCTGCCCCGGCCTCTGCCCCGGCCTCTGCCACCAGCATCGACCGCAGCATATTGCCAGTTGCCGAGGCCGAAAGGCCGCATCTGACGACGCTCGACGTGCGCGAAGCCGTTGCCCCGCCCCCCGTCCTGCCGGTCCGTCCACCCGCAGGCGCGCCCAATGTCCTTATCATCCTGCTCGATGATTTTGGCTTTGGCCAGTCGAGCGCCTTTGGCGGCCCCATCAACATGCCTGCCCTCGCCGCGCTCGCCGCCAGTGGCAGCGTCTATAATAATTTCCACACCACCGCGCTTTGTTCACCGACGCGCGCCGCGCTGATGACCGGGCGCAACCACCACAATGTCGAAATGGGTTCGATTACCGAGACCGCGACCAATTTCCCCGGCGACACGTCACGCCGCCCGGCAAGCGCCGCCCCGATTGCAGAGATTCTGCGCCTCAACGGCTATGCGACCGGGGCGTTCGGCAAATGGCACGAAACCCCCGCCGCTGAAGTGAGCGATGTCGGTCCGTTCGACCGCTGGCCAACCCGTTCGGGCTTTGACCGTTTTTATGGCTTCATGGGCGGCGAAACCAACCAATGGTCGCCCGATATTTATGACGGCACCACCCATGTCGATCCGCCGCGCACGCCGGGTTATCATTTCCTGACCGACATGACCGACCGGTCGATTGCATGGTTGCGATCGATCAGCGCGCTGTCGCCCGACAGGCCATTTTTCCTATATTATGCGCCCGGCGCAACGCATGCGCCGCACCATGTCGCCCCCGAATGGAGCGCGCGTTATCGCGGCGCATTCGATGCAGGGTGGGATGTGATGCGCCAGCAAACATTGGCGCGCCAGTTGCGCATGGGCATCGTTCCACCTGGGACCGAACTTGCCCCGCGCCCCACCGATATTCGCGCATGGGACAGCCTCTCCAGCGATGAGCACCGTCTGTTCGCCCGCCAGATGGAGGTGTTTGCGGGCTTTGCCGAAATGGCCGACCATGAAGCGGGACGGCTGATCGATACGCTGCGCCAATTGGGCCGGTTCGACAATACGCTGATATTCTTTGTCGTCGGTGACAATGGCGCGAGTGCGGAGGGCGGCGATGTCGGCCGCGCCAATGAATTCAGCTATTTCAACGGTGTACCAGAAACGGTTGCCGACCAACTGCGCCAGATCGATCAATTGGGTGGGCCGAACAGCTTTAACCATTATGCGTCGGGCTGGGCATTTGGCGGCGATGCGCCGTTC
>CAUJJQ010000037.1 GCA_963205285.1 Pseudomonadota bacterium
GCTGGTACCACACGGCATTCCCATGCCGGGCGGGCATATCGTCACGCGCGATTCCATCCACGAACGCGATCCGCTGCCCCGCCCCTATGTGCTGAAACCGGTGAATGAGGGTAGCTCAGTCGGCGTCGCCATCGTCCGCGATGACAGTAATTACGGCAATCCGATTGCGCGTGATGCCGCCGGCCCTTGGCAGGATTTTGACCAATTGCTCGCCGAACCCTTTGTCCGTGGGCGCGAATTGACCGTTGCCGTTTTGGAAGGTGAAGCGTTGGCGGTGACCGAATTGGTCGTATCGACCGGCTTTTATGATTATGCCGCCAAATATACGGCGGGGCTGACCCAGCATATTTGCCCCGCGCAAATCCCCGAGAATATTGCGCAGCGTATGTGCGCCATCGCGGTCGAAGCGCATGCGTTGCTGGGCTGCAAGGGGGCGTCGCGGTCCGATTTTCGTTGGGATGACGAACGCGGCGAAGCGGGCATTTTCCTGCTGGAGGTGAATACCCAGCCCGGCATGACGCCGCTCAGCCTTGTCCCCGAACAGGCGCGTTATCGCGGTATGGATTATGGCGAACTGGTCGAACGCATCGTGGAGGAAGCGCTATGAGCAAGAAACGGCCCAGCGTGCAGCGGGTAAAGCGCGGCAAGGCGGCGCACCCGCGTCGGGCCGCCCGCACAAAGCCGTCGTGGCTGCGGCAAATTTGGGGCGAATTGCTGGTGCGGCAACCCTTTGCGCCCGCAACCATCCGTCGCGGCTTGGTGACGGCGATGCTGGCGATAATCGCGTTCGGCACATTTCAGGTCGGGCGAATGACCGGCGTCAATGCCTGGGCGGATGAACAATTTGCCCATGCCGTCGCCGATGCCGGCTTTTCGGTGCAGCGTATAGAGGTGGTAGGGGCCAACCGCATCGACCGGCTGCGCGTATATGACATTGCGCTCCGGCAAAAAGACCGTTCGATGGCGGCGTTTAATTTGGATGAAGTGCGCCGCGATCTGGAATCCAACGGCTGGGTTGGCGAAGCGCGTGTGTCGCGCCGTCTGCCTGACACTTTGGTCATCGATTTGGTCGAACGCACCCCTGTCGCCGTCTGGCAAGAGGGGGAGCATTATGTGCTGATCGACAAACATGGTACGCGTCTGCCCGGCGTTGACCCCGCCAGCGTTCCCAATCTGCCGATCATCGTTGGGCAAAATGCGCGCCAGCAGATGGAAAGGCTGGACGAATTAATGGCGGCGGCGCCGGCGCTGAAACCGCAATTGTCGGGCGCGCGCTGGCTGGGTAACCGGCGCTGGGATCTGTATTTCCGCACCGGGGAGGTTTTGTTGCTGCCCGAAGACCCTGAACGCGCGCGCGAAGCCTTTGCCGAATTTGCGCGGCTGGACGGTATCAACCGTCTGTTGGGGCGCAATATTCGCCGCTTTGATATGCGCCTGCCTGACCGGCTGGTGCTGCGCCCCGGACGACGCGGCGAAGTTTCCACACTCGACCAGTTTAGCGGTGGCAATGTCGTTGTCGAACCTGCATCGAGTCAGGAAATTTAAGGCAAAGGCAGCACGCAGCACATGGTCGCCCCCCGTATTGAACGATTATTCACCGCCATCGACGTTGGTTCGTCGAAGGTCGCGGTGCTGATTGCCGGCCAGCAAAGCGACGGCAAAATGCGCGCGCTCGGCACGGGCGTGCGTGAAAGCAATGGCATTAAACGTGGTGTAGTCGTCGATGTGCAGGCGGTCGATCAGGTGGTGCGCGATGCGCTCGAACAAGCCGAGGCGATGGCAGGGGTGGAGGTGCAGCAGGCGTGGATCAGCTTTGGCGGCGCGTCGCTCAGCAGCCGCACGGTGGAGCATGGCAATCCCTTCAGCCGGGGACAGGTGGAGGGGGAGGATGTCGATGAACTGCTCACCCACATTGCCGAAAATCTGGTCGATACCGGCAAGGCAGTGCTCCATGCGCGACCCATATTTTATGCCGTCGATGGGATGCAGGGTGTCGCCAATCCAGAGGGGTTATATGCCGACCATCTGGGCGCGACCGTGCTGGTGGTGGAGGCGGATCGCGGCCCGGTATCCAATCTGGTTACCGCCGTTCGTGCTGCCAATGTCGATATTCGCGATGTCGTCGCATCCATATTGGCGAGCGGCCATGCCTGTCTGAGCGAGGAACAGCGCGATATTGGCACCGTTTTGGTAGATATTGGCGCGCATTTGACCAAAGTTGGCCTGTTCGCGGGCGGCGCGCTCATCGGCATTGCGACGCTGGCGGCGGGCGGCGATGATATTACCGACGATATTGCATCAGCCTTTGCCATGCAGCGGCGGGCGGCGCGGCGGATGAAAAGCCGTTATGGTTCGGCCATATCCTCCCCCCGCGACCATCAGGAACAGCTCGATGTCGAAACGGCAGAGGGGGAAAGCCCGGCCAAAATAACCCGCGCGCAGCTGAACGCGGTGATTGGCAAAAGGCTCGACCATTTTGTCCCGCGTATCGGTCAGATGCTCGACACGTTGCAGGATGGCGGACCGACCCGTCGCCAACTGGTGTTGACGGGCGGCGCGTCCGAACTGCGCGGGATGGCCGATTATGTCCAATCGGTACTGGGCGGCAGCGTGCGTATGGCGCCCCCGCTGGCGATGGAGGGCTTGACCCCGGCACACAGCGGCGCGGGCTATTCGACGATGCTCGGCCTCATCGCCCATGCTGCAGCCCCGTCGCGTGACATCCGTTCAACGGGTAATGGGCAAATAAAGGCAGGAGCGGATGGGCGTTGGTGGCAGCGGCTTGCCGCCATGTGGGGGCGAGGAAAATGAAGGGCCGGACGCAATATGGTTAAAAATACGATTCACGCGGGCCGGAAAATGTGTAAAGATTCATGCGAAGCGGCCAATTGCGGCCCGAATATTGCCGGTATGACCCGATTATTGGGGGGAGTTTGGTTATGAGCATCAACATTGGACCGCCGCAGATGGATGGTTTGAAACCGAAAATTGCGGTCATTGGTGTCGGCGGTGCCGGCGGCAACGCCATCGCCAATATGATTGCTTCACACGTCGAAGGGGTCGAGTTTCTTGTCGCCAACACCGATGCGCAGGCGCTCAATGCGTCGCCTGCGGAACGGCGGCTGCAATTGGGCGCGCTGATTACCCAGGGGCTGGGTGCAGGGTCCATGCCAGAGGTTGGGCGTGCGGCGGCCGAAGAATCTATCGTTGATCTCGAATCCGCATTGGATGGCATGCATATGGTGTTCATCGCCGCCGGCATGGGCGGCGGCACAGGTACCGGCGCAGCGCCGGTTATCGCGCGGGCGGCGCGCGACAAGGGGATTTTGACGGTTGGCGTCGTTACCAAACCCTTTAGCTTTGAAGGGACGCGGCGGATGCGTTCAGCCGATGCGGGGATCGAGGAACTGCAAAAACATGTCGATACGCTGATCGTCATCCCCAATCAGAATCTGTTCATGGTGGCAGAAGCAAAGACGACTTTTATCGAAGCGTTCCGCATGGCCGATGAGGTGTTGCAACAAGGAGTGCGAGGCATCACCGACCTGATGGTGCGCCCCGGCCTCGTCAACCTCGACTTTGCAGACGTGCGTTCGGTGATGCGCGACGCGGGCAAGGCGATGATGGGCACGGGTGAGGCCGAAGGCGAAGGGCGCGCGCTGCTCGCCGCGCAACAGGCGATTGCCAACCCGTTGCTCGATGGTGTGTCGATGGCCGGTGCGCGCGGGGTCATCATCTCCATCTCCGGCGGTGAAGATTTGGGCCTGTATGAATTGCAGGAGGCGGGTGACCATATCCGCGAATTGGTCGATGCAGAGGCGAATATCATTTGGGGTTCGGCATTTAACCCCGAATTGTCTGGAAAAATCCGCGTGTCGGTGGTGGCAACCGGCTTGGATCCGGCGGCTGCCAGCGTTCAGCGGCAGGGGTTGAATTTTGGTCGTCCGGCACCCGCACTTGCACCGGCAGCGTCGATCGCGCCTGCTGCACCGCTAAGCGCACCCGCGCCGCTGACCACGCCCGCGCCATCATTGGCGACAATGGCGCCGCCGCCTGCTGAATCCAGTGTCGAGGAAACGCCGATCCCGCAGGCCTATGAACCCGCACCCGAACCCGTGCTGCCCACGCCGCGCTATGTCGATGATGCGCTGGATGATGACGCCGCCGGGAATGATGCGTCAGCGGATGATGATGCGCTGACGCTGGGTGCCGAACAAGCCGCCGATGATGAGAGCTATGGCGCGCTGCGGGATGCATCAGCGGATGGGGAGGATGATTTCCCAGCCATCCAGGGGCAAAATTATGCGCCACCCGCGCCGGAACCGGCTGCGCCCACCGCCGAACCCGCGCCGACCTTGTTCGAAAAAATGAAGGCGCTGTCGCGGATGGAAGGTCGCGCCGGGCTTGAGGAAGGCGATGACCCCGATGGGGATGATGACCCCAATGGTGGTGGCGAATCGCGCTTTCCCAATATTCCGCGCTTTTTGGGCCGCCAGTCGAACTGATAGCGCATCACCCATACCCCCGCGATGGCATATGGTCGCGGGGGAAGGGCGCTTGCCCGTAAATCCGCCCATTCGGGTTCCCATGGCGGACAATATTATCTAGTGCTCGCCCGATGATGTACCGGAAAAATGCCGCCCTGCGCGCAATGGCGCTGACCCTGCTGGCCGGCGCGGCGGTGCTGCCGGCGAACGGCGTTGCGCAAAGCACTACCGTTCCCGTGCCAACCATCAATTCCGTGCCCGTCAGCAGCACCGGCAACGCCTTGCTTGATGCGGAATTGGCCGAACGGCAGGCGGCGCAGCGTAATTTGACAGCCGCATTGGCACTGGTCGCCGCCAATGCAAGCGACGGGCCCGCATTATTGCAAGCGGGGCAGGCTGCGCTCACCATGGGGGATGGGCGCGCCGCGCTCAGTTTTCTCAGCCGGGCAGAGGCCGCGATGCCGCAAAATCCGGTCATAAAGGCGGCGCTCGGTGCGGCGCTTGTCCGGATGGAAGACCCCGAACAGGCGATGCGTTATTTTGACGCTGCGATCGCAGCGGGCGGGCTTGACCGCGCCTATATGGCCGACCGGGCGCTTGCCTTTGACCTGATGGGGGATCAGGCGCGCGCGCAGGCCGACTATGCGGTGGTGATGCGCGAACGGCCGAGCGCGGAGACGCTGCGACGGCTGGCAATTTCCATTGGCATTTCGGGGGAGGCTGATCGTGCGGTGCAGTTGCTCGGGCCGCTGTTGCGCGCGCAGGATCGCGCGGCATGGCGCGCGCGGGCGATGATTCTGGCGATGAACAACCGTGCGGATGAAGCGCGCCAGATTGCGCGAGCGACCATGCCGCGCCAATTGGCCGAGGGGCTGGAACCTTATTTTGCGCTGATGGACCATCTGACCCCCGCGCAATTGGCCGCCGCGTCGCATTTTGGCCGTTTCCCCGAATATGCGACGCTCATCGCGCAACCCGCCCGTCATGCGCCGCCAGTTGTAGTGGCGGCTGCCACCCCCCCGATTGTGCCGACCAGCGGCAATAATCGTCGTCCGAACGCACGTAACCGCAACCGCCGCCCCAGCGAAACGCGCATTCCGGGGCCAGAGCCACGCATCATCACCCGCACGCCGGTTCCCACGCCGACGCCCAATCCCGCCCCCGTACCCGCGCCGGTGGTGGTGGCCGATCTGGGCCGCGCACCGCCGCCACCCGGGCCGCGCCCGACGCCTGCACCGACAGCTGTGCCGGTGCCAACCGTGGCACTAACGACCGCACCGACACCCGCTCCATCGCCTGTGTCGACCCGTGTTGCGACAGTTGCCGGGCCGGTCGACCCCGAAGGACCGGCGCGTGCGAACCCTGTCCCCCTGCCGCCAGTGGTGACCGAAGCCGCGCCCACAGGGCAAGTGCTTGCCGGCTGGTCGATGGCGGACATGGTGGCGGATATTGCGGTACCGGAGGCGGAACGCCGTGCCGCAGCTGCTGGTCTGACGGCTGACCAGTTGGCGAGTGTGGCGGCAGAAAATCTCGCTGCGCAGGCGCGCGAAGCCGAGGAAGCACGCACCCGTGCCAACGCTGAACGCGAACGCCGTGCGACAGAGGCGGAGCGCGCACGCGCTGCGGAAGCCGCCGAAGCGCGCGAGGAACGCGAACAGCAACGCGCCAACCCCGCGCGTATCTGGGTGCAGGTCGCCACGGGCGCGAACGTGTCGGCCCTCGGTTTCGATTGTCGCCGTCTGTCGCGCCAATATGCTGCTGCCTTTGGCTCGCGCAGTTGCTCGATAGCCGCATGGAACCGTACACATCGCCTGTTGGTCGGCCCATTCGGCAATGCGGCGGCGGCGCGCGAATGGCTGGCCGGCTATGCGCGTGCCGGGGGGGATGGCGCTTTTGTCTGGAACAGCGATGCGGGTGAGGAAGTGACCGCCGTTGGCGCGCGTCGCTGAGCATGGCGCTATTAGGCCACCTTGCCGCGCGGCCAGAGGATAGTCGCGGACGATTATATAAGCAGGCGGGGGATAACCGGCGCGGACCGCGTGATGCATTCCAGCGCGACCGTGACCGGATCATCCATTCGATTGCCTTTCGCCGCCTGCGCCACAAGACACAGGTGTTCATTGCGCCCGATGGTGACCATTATCGTGTCCGCCTGACCCATAGTCTGGAAGTGGCGCAGATCGGCCGCACCATTGCCCGTGCGCTCGGCCTCAATGAGGATTTGACCGAGGCACTGTGCCTTGCGCACGACATTGGCCACCCGCCGTTCGGACATGCGGGGGAGGATGCGCTCGAAGCCTGTTTGACTCCCTTTGGCGGCTTTGACCATAATGCCCACAGCCTGCGCACGTTGATGCTGCTCGAATCCCCCTATCCCGATTTTGACGGGCTGAATCTGACTTGGGAAATGCTGGAGGGATTGGCCAAGCATAATGGCCCCATTGCTAGCCCAACGTGGGCATTGGCGGCATGCGATGCGCTATTCCCGCTCGACCTTGCCAGCCGTGCGGGGGCGGAGGCGCAGGTGGCGGCGATTGCCGACGATATTGCTTATGACAACCATGACATTGATGATGGGCTGCGCGCCGGGCTGCTCGACCTCGACCAATTGCTGGCCCAGCCGTGGGTGGCGGGCAATTGGCAGCGGGTGCGCGCAGCCTTTCCCGACGCGACGCTGGACCGTTTGGCCCGCGAATTGGTGCGCAGCCAAATCGGCGTGATGGTCAATGATGTTATCAGCCACAGCGTCGCGCGGGCGGGTGCATTGGGCTTGTCGAGTGCGGCGGATGTGCGCGCGGCGGGCGAAAATATCATCGGTTTTTCGGACAATCTGGCGGACGAGGAACGGCGCTTCAAACGCTTTATGTATCGGACCTTATATCACCATCAGGCACAATTGGCCGCAGCCGATGCCGCGCGCGATGTCGTCGTCGCGCTATTTGGTGCCTATGCCGACCAGCCGCAGTTGATGGGCGGCGACTGGGCAGCGCGCCTGCCGGGGGATGCCACGCGCGCGCACCGGCATATCGCAGACTATATCGCCGGGATGACCGACCGTTTTGCCATTGACCGTTTTGCCGAAATATTCGGGGACAGCGCTGTGCCCGACGCGCTGCGCCACGCGGGTTAGATCCGCGGGTTAGACACGCGCGGATTGACTAGCGCCGCGCCCAAGGGCATGGGCAGCCAAATCGCTGACCCGTGCGGGAGAGGCTGGGGGATTCGCCCCAGCGCCGAAGGAGCAACCGCCCCGGAATCTCTCAGGCACAAGGGACCGTATGGGTTGATAGCGATGCTCTGGAAAGCGTGGGCATGGCAGCATGACCACCACCGAAGGGGTAAGCGCGGGCGGCAAATGCCCCTGCGTCAAGCTCTCAGGTCTCCGCGACAGAGGGGGTCCGAAATATGCCGCTCGATCTGGGCGTTGGTTTCGGGCGCGCGTGGAGAAAATGGATGAGCGACGAATTTCTGGATGATGGCACAGACGGCGCGGAAATGCTGCCGGTTTTGACGCTGCCGCTCGACGCATGGCACCGTGCCCGGGGTGCGCGCATGGTCGAATTCGCCGGTTATCATATGCCGATCCAATATGAAGGCATTATGGCCGAACATCTTTGGACCCGCGAAAATGCCGGACTGTTCGACGTCAGTCATATGGGACAATTGACGCTGGCGGGTGACGGGGTGGACGCGGCGGTTGAATCCTTGCTGCCTATCGACCTTTCGACGCTGAAATTGGGGATGCAGCGATATTCGCTGCTGCTCGACGAAAATGGCGGCGTGCTCGACGATCTGATGGTGTCGCGCTGGCCCGATGCAATCTACGTCGTTGCCAATGGCGCAACGAAATGGGATGATATCGCCTTTTTGCGCGAACATCTGCCCGACGCGGTGACGCTGAACCATATGGACGACCGGGCATTATTGGCCTTGCAGGGGCCAAAGGCTTTTGCAGCGCTCGAACGGCATGTCACCGGCGCATATCCCTTGTCCGCACTGGTTTTCATGCGTTTTGGCCAGTTTCAATTGGCGGGGGAGGATGTGACCATCGCGCGCGCCGGCTATACCGGCGACGATGGCTTTGAAATATCGCTCCCCGCGTCGGCGGCGGAAAAAGTCGCCGATTTGCTATGTGGCGAGCCGGAAGTGCGGCCCATCGGCCTTGGTGCGCGCGACAGCTTGCGGCTGGAAGCGGGCCTGCCGCTTTATGGACATGATTTATCACCCGACGATACGCCGGTTTCAGCGGGCCTG
>CAUJJQ010000038.1 GCA_963205285.1 Pseudomonadota bacterium
TTGGCGCAGGCTCGATTGGCGGCACCATCCGCTACATCACCAATCAACCGCGCCTCGGCACGACTGAAGGGGTTGTCGAAGGCAACCTTAACCTGGTCGATGGCGACAGCCTCGGCGGTCAGATACGCGGTGTCATCAACCTGCCGATTGGCAATAATGCCGCGCTGCGTGCGGTTGCTTATTACACCCGCTTTGGTGGCTTTATTGACGCGCTCGGCCCCAACCGCGTGCAGGAAGATGTCAACGATGGTCGTCGTTATGGCCTGCGTGTCGCGCTCGCCTTTCAGCCGTCGGACAATCTGACCATCACACCGCGCATCGTCTATCAGGAATCCATCTATGATGGTTTCAACCGGCAGGAGATTTTCAATCTCTACGCCAACCCCAATACGACGACGCGCCCGCCGGTCACCTTTGACGAACGGCAGCAATATCTGCTGCTCAACGAAGGTTTCCGTGACCAGACGTTGATCGCTGATTTGACCACCCGCGCTGATCTGGGCGGGGCGGTGCTGACGCTTGTCGGCAGCTATATCAACCGCGACATTCTAGTAAACCGGGATGCCAGCGCATTGACCGGCTCAGTTTCGGTCGACCTTGGCCTGCCCAATGCGGCGGTTCTGTTGCCGTCGAACCTGCGCGATACCACCGATCTGGAAAGCTGGACCGGCGAAATCCGTTTGGCATCGGACAGTGACAGCCCGTTCCAATGGGTCGTTGGCGCTTTCCATTCCAAGGTCGATCGCGCCTATTCGCAGCGTCTGCCGACACCGGGCTATGATGGCTTTGTTGACGCGACTTTGGGTGCTGGCACGTCGGCGGCGGTTGCCAACGGATTTCCGCTGCAATCGCCGTACAACGCTGATATTCCCTATGATATCAAACAGTTCGCGCTGTTCGGGGAAGCCAGCTATAATTTTGCGGATGTACTGACGCTGACGGCTGGTGGTCGCTATTATGATTTCCGTGAAACCCGCCAGTTCATTTCGGGTGGTCTTTTTGCCAACGGCGATCGCAATACCGACCGGACATCGTCGAACGGCTTCACCCCGCGCCTGCTGCTCAGCTGGCAGGCCAGTGATGGCATCACCGTCAACGCACAGGCATCCCGCGGCTTCCGTCTGGGTGGGGTCAACGACCCGCTGAACATCCCGCTATGTTCGGGTGGCGCGGGCGGCATTGACGCCATGACCTATGGCAACCGGCCGAGCTATGACGATGAAAAAAGCTGGAACTATGAACTGGGCGTCAAAACCCAGGGCGGTGGCTTCACCTTTAACGCGGCGGCATTTTACAACGACATCTCCAATTTGCAGATGACCGCCGATGCTGGCAGCTGTTCCTCACGCGTCGTGTTCAATGTGCCCAAGGCGCATACCGCCGGTGTCGAATTTGAACTGGCGGTCGAACCGGTTCAGGGGTTGAACCTTGGCCTTTCTGGTTCCATCCTGGAAGCACGGTTCGATTCGTCGGTCACCACGACTGCCGGGGTCGTCATCGCCGGTTTCCGCGATGGGAACCGTCTGCCCTCCACGCCTGAATTCACGCTGGCGGCGAGCGCGGATTACAGCTTTGACCTTACCGATGATACGACGGGCTTCCTGCGCGCATCGGTGCAACATATCGGGTCGCGCTATACGCAGGCGAGCGATCAGGAAGGCAACCCGCGCAGCTTCGTCTCGGGCCTTGCCTTCGGCGGTGCTACTGGCACCGTGCCGACGGTCGTCGATCTGCAATTGGGTGACTATCAATTGGTCGATCTCAGCGCCGGTGTGGAATGGGATGATGGCCTGTCGGTCACCGTCTATGTCACCAATTTGTTCGATGAAAACGCCCTGCTGTCGTTCGACCGTGAACGTGGTGGTCGGGCGCGCCTCGGCTTTTCAACCAACCAGCCGCGGACGATGGGCATAACGGTGCGCCAGAGCTTCTAAAGGGGTTTTGGCATAAACGGCTGAAATAATATTTCGCAATCCCGCTTGGATTGCACCTTATCGCATAAAAAGTGGCAGTGTGGCACACGCACTGCCATTTTTTTGCTTTCCAAATTACCGAATCACGGTCATAGTTTGGCCATAGTTTCGGGAGGGGAGAGCCCGGAAGGCTGGGTCGGAGCTCGCTGAGCGACTCCGACCCATTTTTTTGCCCCATGGCGTCCCTATTTCAGCGCCGCTGCTACAAAGTCCGCCGCGCGTTCGCCGATCATGATCGATGGTGCATTGGTGTTGCCGCTGACCAGTCGTGGCATGATGCTGGCATCGGCCACCCACAGCCCAGCCACCCCGTTGAGCGCCAATTGCGGATTGACCACCGCGTCGGCGTCCCCGCCCATGCGGCAGGTGCCCACCGGGTGATAGACAGTATCGGCGCGATTGCGGATTTCCGCCTCCAGCGCCGCATCATCGGCAAGGTCAACGCAGCGCAGCGGTTCGCCGCCCAAATCGCTGAGCGGCGGCGCGGTGCAGATGCGCTGCATCATACGCGCACCCGCCATCAACACATCGACATCGCGTCGGTCGCTCAGGAAACCGGGGTCGATGCGCGGCGGCGACAGGGGGTTAGCGTCATTGAGCTGGACACTGCCGCGCGATTCGGGGCGCAACACGCAGACGTGAGAGGAATAACCATGGCCCTTTACCTGACTGCGACCATGATCCTCCAGCATCGCGGGGATGAAATGATATTGGACATCGGGGGCGGGCAAATCGGGCCGGGTGCGCCAAAAGCCGCCCGCTTCGGCAAAGGGAGTGGTCAACATGCCGGTGCGGTTCCAACGGTGCTGGATAAAGGCGCGCGCCATCCGCCAACTGCCCCCCAGCGACGTGCCAAAGGGTATGTTCGAACGGGTGCGATAGCTAACGACATAGTCAATATGATCTTGTAAATCAGCGCCAACGGCGGGGAGGTTGTGGACCGTCGCGATCCCCTTGTCCGCCAGATGTTCGCTCGGCCCGATGCCCGACAGCATCAAAATCTGCGGGCTGTTGAACGCGCCTGCCGACAGGACGACACCGCCCGCTGCCTGCACACGCAGCCTCTGCCCGCCCTGGCTGATTTCAACACCGGTTGCGCGCCCACCCTCCACGATGATGCGTTCGACAACCGCGCCGGTTTTGACGGCCAGATTCGGCCGCTGGCGCGCCGGCTCGACATAGGCACGCGCCGCCGACCAGCGTTCGCCGCCCTTTTGCGTCACCTGATACAGGCCAAAACCGTCCTGCGATGGCCCGTTGAAATCGGCGTTGCGCGGTAATTGCAGCGCGGCTGCCGCTTCGACAAAGGCGCGGCTCGCGCCATTGGGCCAATGCTGATCCATCACATGGAGCGGGCCATCCGCGCCGTGCAAGGCATCCGCGCCGCGTTCATTGCCCTCCGCCCGTTTGAAATAGGGCAAGCAGTCGGCAAAGCTCCACCCATCGGCACCAAGCTGTTCCCACTGGTCATAATCCCAGCCATTGCCCCGGATATAGAGCATGGCGTTTATCGCCGACGAGCCGCCGAGACCACGCCCGCGCGGTTGATAACCGACCCGGCCCTTCAGGCCCGGCTGCGGCACCGTATCAAAATCATATTTGCTGCTCGCCGGGATGAAGGGCAGCAGCCCCGGCGTTTTCACCGCCATCACATCATTATGCCCGCCTGCTTCGATCAGACAGACCCGACGGCGCTGATCCGCGCTCAGCCGTCCGGCAACCGCGCTCCCCGCGCTGCCGCCACCAATGACGATGATATCGAAATTTTCCACCCAGAGGCTCCCACTGCAAGATCGAAAGCACTTACAATCATGTCAGCAACAGCCTGCCAAGCAAATTCGACCACAGGGGGGTATAGTGGCTATAGCTTGGGCTATTTCAGATCATCTATGCGCCATCGCCATCATCGCCCCGGGCGGCTTGCCAGCGCGCGCGGATGGCATCGCTGGTATCGCGGCTGCCATCATGGCTCCACCCCGGTTCGCGCAATAAATAGGCCAATTTATACCGCCATGGTGCGCGCCACATATCCTGCGCGATGCCGATCCATTCGTGAAACACGCTCCACAACAGGTTGAA
>CAUJJQ010000039.1 GCA_963205285.1 Pseudomonadota bacterium
CTGGCGGCTGCGGTGCGGCTGCCGCAGGCGGCGCGGACGGCAAGGCCGGTTTCGGAAAACACCTCGCCGGGCATGGCGGCGATGACGACGGCGCTGCTCTGCCAATTGTCGCAAGGGGACCATGTGGTGGCGGCGCGTGCCGCCTTTGGTTCATGCCGTTGGCTGACCGACAATCTGTTCCCACGTTTCGGCATCGAATCGACGATTGTTGATTCGCGCGACAATGCGGCGTGGGAAGCGGCAATCCGTCCCAACACCAAGGTGTTCTTTTTCGAAACTCCGGCCAACCCGACGATGGATATCGTCGATATGGCCTATGTCTGCGGCCTTGCGCGGGCGCATGGCATCACCAGCGTTGTCGATAATGCCTTTGCCACCAATGTGTTGCAGCGTCCGCTGGAATTTGGTGCCGATGTGGTAGCATATAGTGCGACCAAGATGATGGACGGGCAGGGCAGGGTGCTGGCGGGCGCGGTTTGTTGTTCGAATGATTTTTTGAACGAATATCTGCTGCCGTTTCAGCGCAATACTGGCCCCAATTTGTCGCCGTTCAGTGCGTGGGTAGTGCTGAAGGGTTTGGAAACATTGGATTTGCGCATCCATCGCCAGTCGGAAAATGCGCTGACGGTCGGCAAGTTTTTGGAAGGGCGTGTCGAACGCATGATGCATCCGGGCCTGCCCAGCCACCCGCAGCACAATCTCGCCATGGCGCAAATGGATGCCTGCGGGCCGATTTTCGCCTTTGACGTCGCGGGTGGACGGCAGCAGGCACATGCCTTGCTCAATGGTCTGCAATTAATTGATATATCCAATAATATCGGGGATTCGCGCTCGCTTTTGACCCACCCGGCCACCACCACCCACCATGGTGTGGGTGAAGCTGGGCGCGCCGAAATGGGCATCGGTGAAGGGATGCTGCGTTTCAATGTGGGGCTGGAGGATGTGGACGATATTATCGCCGATCTCGATCAGGCATTGACGCGGATCGGGCTTTAGGCGCAGGCTAGTCCTATGATTGGCGCGCTCTACCCCCATGCCCAGACGACCCAAGGGGTCTGCGTGCGCGTTGCGGTCAGCTTTTTGCCCGAACAGTCGCAGGATGTGCAGGGGCGCTGGTATTGGGCTTATCATATTCGGGTCGAGAATCACCGCGATGATGTGGTGCAGCTGCGTTCACGCCATTGGGAGATTACCGATGCGCGCGGCGCGCTCCACATTGTGGAGGGTGAGGGGGTGATTGGCGAGCAGCCGATCATCGAACCCGGCGGCGCATATGATTATGTCTCGGCCTGTCCGTTGGCGACGCCCAGCGGCCATATGAAGGGCCATTTCGTCATGCTCGATGGGGCTTCGCAGCGGTTTCGAGCTGCGATTCCACGCTTTCCTTTGACGGTGCCGACGGTCAGCCAATGAAGCGCACGCATTTGCCGCTCAACGCCCTGCGCGTTTTTGATGCTGCGGCGCGCCACCTCAATTTCACCCGCGCGGCGGATGAACTGGCGGTCACACCGGCGGCGGTGGGCCAGCAGGTGCGTGCGCTGGAGGATGTGCTGGGCGTCGTCCTGTTCCGTCGTACGCCCAAGGGGTTGGAACTGACTGCGGAGGCAGAGGCGGGGTTGGATGCGCTGCGCAGTGGCTTTCTGAAATTTGAGGAATCGGTGACGTTGATGCGCGCCGGGCAATCATCCAAATCGCTGACCATCGCCGCGCCGCGCGATTTGACCCAGCGTTGGCTGATGCCGCGTTTGGGGGGTTTGAGCGCCGCCGACCCCGAATTGCAGTTCCGGTTGATTGCCGCCGATAATTTGCTCGACTTTACCGAGGCTAATCTCGACCTCGCGCTGCGCTGGGCAAATGGCCCGGGCGATCTGGAAGGTACGGCGCTCGATGCGGGGACGATGGTGCATATTGCGCCGCTTGGGGGCGAGGGCGACCTCTATATTTGTTGGACGGGGGATGGTGGCGACAATGAGGGTGACCGCGCCGTCCTGCACGTTGCGGATGCGGGGCTGGCGGTCGACGCAGTTGTTGCGGGGCTGGGGCAGGCCAAAGTGCCCGAAATATTGGCAGCTCCCGAAATTGCAGCGGGCCGGGTTCGGATGATAGATAGCGTGCCGGGCGCGCAAGCATCGTGCTGGCTGGTTGCACCGACCCCGCAATGGCGGCAAAAGAAGGTAAGGGCACTGGTGGCCACGCTGATGGAGGGCGGACATGCGTGATCTCGTCCGAATGGACAGGCTGGTTTCTACGCGGGCACATTCGCGTGCTAATATGATGTATCAGGCTAATGCCAAGTCGGTTGGCATATCCTATTTGCTGTGGTTTTTCCTCGGCGGTCTGGGCGTCCACCGTTTCTATCTGGGGCGCAATGGCAGCGCGATTGCGCAATTATTGCTGGGTCTGCTCGGTTGGATACCGCTATTTGCCGGCTGGATAGTTTTGGGCATTTGGGTGCTGGTCGACGCGATCCTGATCCCCGGCATCGCGCGCGAAGAAAATGAGCGGCTGGCCAATCATCTGGTGAATCAAATCCGCTGATTGGGAATCAGGCGTCGATCACCGCATCATCGATGGTTGCCGCGTTCGCTTGAATGAATTGGAAACGATGTTCGGGGTTTTTGCCCATCAACCTGTCCACCAGATCCTTGACGCTGCTGCGTTCCTCATATTCCTGGGGTAGAGTGACGCGCAGTAACGACCGGCTTTCAGGTGCCATCGTTGTTTCGCGTAGCTGCGCGGGCATCATTTCTCCCAGCCCCTTAAAGCGCGAAACATCAACCTTCTTGCCCTTGAAACGCCCCGATTCCAACTCGGCGCGCTGTTCCTCATCACGGGCGTAGGCGCTGTCCTTACCCGCTGTCAGACGATAGAGCGGCGGTTGCGCCAGATAGACATGACCGCGCCGGACGATGTCGGGCATTTCCTGAAAGAAGAATGTCATCAACAAGGTAGCGATGTGCGCGCCATCGACGTCGGCATCGGTCATGATAACGATACGTTCGTAACGCAACCGGTCGGCGTCACAATCCTTGCGCATACCGCAGCCAAGCGCGAGCGCCAGATCGGCGATTTCGCTGTTGGCACGGATTTTGTCGGCGCTGGCCGATGCAACATTCAATATTTTGCCGCGGATGGGCAATATCGCCTGCGTTTTGCGGTCGCGCGCCTGCTTGGCACTGCCGCCCGCGCTGTCGCCCTCGACAATGAATAGTTCAGTGCCCTCCGGCCCATCATTGGCGCAGTCGGTCAATTTGCCCGGCAGGCGCAATTTGCGGGCGCTGGTCGCGGTTTTGCGCTTAACTTCACGCTCCGCGCGCCGTTTGAGCCGTTCGTCCATCCGTTCGAGGACGAGGCCGAGCAACGCGCGACCGCGTTCGACGTTGCCCGACAACCAATGGTC
>CAUJJQ010000040.1 GCA_963205285.1 Pseudomonadota bacterium
CCCGCCACTTCGCGTCCGTCAGGGGCAATATCCCCCTTGTCGGAAGGCTGGGGGCGGGGCGGCGGCGCATGGTGGGCGATCGCGTCGAGCAACTCACCGATACCAAATTGTTTCAATGCCGAGCCGAACCACACTGGCGTCAAATGCCCTGCGCGATAGGCGGCATCGTCAAAGGCGGGATAGCCCATTTCGGCAAGCCCGCCCTGTTCGCGCAACTGGTGTAGCCCATCGGCGCTGAGCAAGGGCGCCAAACTGTCGGCGTCGATTCCCGCATGTTGCGTCACATCGCCCAGAAACTCGCGCGATGCCCCCTCCGGCCGCGACAGGGTGCGTCCGGCAAAATCATAAAGACCTTCAAACGTGCCGCCCATGCCGACCGGCCAGTTCATTGGGCAAACGTCGAGCGCCAGCCGGTCCGCCACCTCGTCGAGCGTGGCAAAGCCATCGCGCCCTTCGCGGTCCACCTTGTTGACAAAGGTGATGATCGGCACATCGCGCAGGCGGCAAACCTCAAATAATTTGAGCGTTTGTGGTTCGATACCCTTGGCCGCGTCGATCACCATCACCGCTGAATCGACGGCGGTCAGCGTGCGATACGTATCTTCGGAAAAATCTTCATGCCCCGGCGTATCGAGCAGATTGAAGACGAGGCCACCGCGTTCAAAGGTCATGACGCTGGACGTCACGGAAATCCCGCGCTGCTGTTCGATTTTCATCCAGTCCGAACGGGCGCGCCGCGCCGCCCCGCGCGCCTTGACCTCACCCGCCAGATGGATGGCCCCACCCGCCATCAGCAGTTTTTCGGTCAGCGTCGTTTTCCCCGCGTCGGGGTGCGCGATAATCGCAAAGGTGCGGCGGTTGAGCGTCATTATCCAATTTTTCCGTTATTTGGCTCAACCGCGCAGGGCTGCGCCAAGATTTGCCGCCGCCGCGACGATTTTTTCGCTGATCGCCTTCAATGCCGCTTCATCATAGCTTTTATCGATGGGCTGCAAATTCACTTCGACCGCAAGGCTGACCTGACCATCCTTGGCAAAGCGATCAAAAATCCGCGCACCGACGATATTGCCCTTGTCCGCGCCCTTGACCGCACGCACCAGATCGCCCGCGACCAAATCTTCGGGAACGATGAAGGCAAAATCGCGCGTCACGCTTTGCAGCGCGGGCGGGGCAAAGGCATCGCGCGCCGGGCCACTGGTGCGCTTTGTCGGCAGCGCGTCGAGATAGAGGGTGACTGCCATGACCGGCCCTGAGAGGTCGAATGCGCGGGTCAGCGCGGGGTGCAGTGCGCCCGCTTCGGCCAGCACCGCCTTGGGGCCAAGTCGTAGCGACAGCGATTGGCCGGGGTGCCATATGCCATCCCCCTCGGCCGCCATAAGCAATAATTTATCGACCGGCGCGCCGGCGGCGGCGAGCAGGCTTTGCGCTGCCGCCTTGGCATCGAAGGGGCCGAACGGCTTGGCCTTGCCGCCGTCCCAGCTGCGCGCGTCGGCTTCGCCCGCCATCAGGAGGGTGAGGGTCGGGTGCTCCCCATTCGCCAGATAACGCCGCCCCAGTTCGAACAGGCGGATGCTGGTTGCGCCGCGATGCAGGTTGCGCGCGGCGGCGGCGAGCAGGCCGGGGAGGAGCGATGGGCGCATGACGCGCAAATCCTCACTCATCGGGTTGGCAAGGCTGTGGACACCGCCGCCGACCGATGCCGCTTCCTTCTCCCCAATAAAGCTCCACGTCACTGCCTCTGCAAAGCCGAGTGCGGCAGCCGCGCGGCGCACGCGCCGTTCGATGATTTGGGCAGGCGTGGCCGTCGGCTTGGCGACACCGGGCGCGCGCGGTAGCGGCACCGATGCAATGGCATCAAAACCGATTATCCGCGTCACTTCCTCCACCAGATCGGCCGGCCCGTCGATGTCGCGACGCCAACTGGGGATGGTGACCTGCCAGTCATCGCCAACGCCAAAACCAAGGGCGGTCAGGATTTCGCGCTGGCGGTCTGCGGCCACGTCCATCCCGCCCAGCGTGGCGACACGTATCGGGTCATAGGCGATGGTGCGTGCCGCCAGCGGCGGATTGCCCGCGCGGGTCACCTGCGAGGCTGTGCCGCCGCAATGGGCGATGATCAGCGCGGTCAGGATCAGCGTGGCATCGTCCAGAAAGGCGGGATCGACGCCGCGCTCAAAGCGCGTGCGGGCGTCGGAGGTCAGCGCCAGCGCCTGGCCGGTTCGCGCAATGTGCTGCGGCGTGAAATAGGCGACTTCGAGCAATATGCCTCGCGTGTCCGCGCTGCACCCCGAATCCTCACCGCCCATGATGCCGGCGATATCATGCACCCCGGCATCATCTGCGATCACCGTCATGCTGGCATCGAGCGTATAGGTTTTGCCGTTGAGTGCGGTTGCCGCCTCGCCATCGCGGGCACGCCGGGCGACCACGCCGCCGGTCAGTTTCGCCAAATCATATGCGTGGCTGGGACGACCAAGGTCGAGCATCACGAAATTGGTAATATCGACAATCGCCGAAATCGGGCGTTGCCCGGCGACCTTCAACTTGCGCTGGATCCAGTCGGGGCTTGTGCCATTGGTCACCCCCGTGATCGTCCGTCCCCAAAAGGCGGGGCAGCCGTCCGGATCCTGTGTTGCCACGTTGATGGCGGCGGGCGGCATCGCGGCTTCATCTGCCAGTGCAGCCAGTGCATCGGCAAGCGGGGCATAGGTCCCCCCCTCACCCTCTGCGGGCAACAACGGCTTTAATCGTCCCAGCCCGGCGGCGGCCAGATCGCGCGCTATGCCGCGTACGCCCATGCAATCCTGCCGGTTGGGGGTGATCGCCACATCGATAATCGGGTCGTTGGCTTGCGCATAATCGGCAAATGCCGTGCCGACAGGCGCATCATCGGGCAGTTCGATGATGCCATCATGATCATCGCCCAATTCCAGTTCGCGCGACGAACACATCATGCCGTTGGAGGTGACCCCGCGGATGGCAGAGGTTTTAAGCTCCATACCATTGGCCGGAACGACTGCGCCGGGCAGGCCAAGCACGCCCACCAGCCCTGCGCGCGCATTGGGCGCGCCGCAGACGACCTGCAAGGGCGCACCATCGCCGGTATCGACGTTCAGCACCTGCAAACGGTCGGCTTCGGGGTGGCGTTCGGCGCTGATAACGCGCGCGACACGAAAGCCGGAGAGCCGTTCGGCGGGGTTTTCCACCCCTTCTACCTCATGCCCGATGCGGTTCAGCGTGGCGGCGACGTCGGCGATGTCGCCGGTGAAATCGAGATGCTCGCGCAGCCAGTAGAGGCTGAATTTCATGCCGAAATCCCCCCGCTCAACGTCGGTTGGGCCAATGGTGAAAAACCATAATGCGCCAGCCAGCGCACATCACCGTCAAAAAAGGCGCGCAGATCATCCATACCGTATTTTAGCATCGCCAGCCGATCGACCCCGACTCCAAAGGCAAAGCCCTGCCAGACATTGGGGTCGAGCCCGCAATTTTCGATGACACGGGCGTTGACCATGCCACTCCCCAATAAGTCCATCCATGCGTGCCCCGCATCATCGCCGTTACCGCCGACGATGCGTCGTCCCTTTTCCTGTCGATAGCCGACATCAACCTCTGCAGATGGTTCGGTGAAGGGGAAATAGCTGGGGCGTAGGCGCAGGACGATGTCGTCGCGTTCAAAAAACGCCTTCAAAAACGTCTCCAGCGTCCATTTCAAATGGCCCATATGGATATTTTTGTCGATCACCAGTCCCTCGATCTGGTGGAACATCGGCGTGTGCGTCGCATCCGAATCGCAGCGATAGACGCGCCCCGGTGCGATGATGCGGATCGGCGGCTCGCCCGCCATCATCGTACGGATTTGCACAGGGGATGTGTGGGTGCGCAGCAATTTGGGTGCCGCGCCGTCCCCGGTATCGGGGAAATAAAAAGTATCGTGCATCGCGCGCGCCGGGTGGGTCGGCGGAATGTTGAGCGCGGTGAAATTATGCCAATCATCCTCTATTTCCGGGCCTTCGGCGACGGCAAAGCCCAGATCGGCAAAAATTTCCGCCATTTCGTCCATCACCTGCGACACCGGGTGGATGGTGCCGCGCGGCGCTTCGCGGGCGGGCAGGCTCATGTCGATGGCATCGACGGCGAGCTGCGCGTCGAGCGCGCCGGTTTCGAGCAGCGTCTTGCGTGCGGCAATGGCGGCGGTCACGCTTTCGCGCACCGCGTGGATGGCGGGGCCAATCGTCTGCCGTTCGTCGGCGCCCATCGCGCCCAATGATTTGAGCAGCGCTGACACGCTGCCTTGTTTGCCGAGCGCGGCAACGCGCACTGCATCGAGCGCGTCGAGCGCCGTCGTCGCGTCAATCGCTGCCAATATGTCGCGTTCCAGTGCCGCTAGGTCCATAACTTCACCCGTCATTCCCGCGTATGCGGGAATCCATCACCCGCCATTTCAATTTCCTCGTCCGGTCATACCCCCCGGTCTGCGCGGGGGTGACGAGTATAGTCGCTAATACAGCAATGGGCGCGAGCGGCATATTCGCCGCCCACGCCCATTTGCGCATTTCCCCAATAGTTGACTTATGCCGTCTGCGGCAAAGCCCCCTTGGCCTGCGCGATGATGGCGGTAAACGTCGCCGCTTCATTCATGGCGAGATCCGCCATAACCTTGCGGTCGAGTTCGATGCCCGCCAGCTTCACGCCGTGCATGAATTGCGAATAGGTCAGACCCTCTGCGCGGACCGCCGCATTGATGCGCTGAATCCAAAGGGCGCGGAAGTTCCGCTTTTTAACCTTGCGGTCGCGATAGGCATATTGGCCGGCCTTTTCGACCGCCTGCCGCGCAACGCGGATGGTGTTCTTGCGGCGACCGTAATAACCCTTCGCTTGGCTCAGGATATTATTGTGTTTGGCGCGGGTGGTTACACCCCGTTTGACGCGTGCCATGGTTCAGCGCCCCCCTTATTTCAGGCCATAGGGCGCCCAGAGGCGCACATGGGCGGTGTCGGCATCGCTCAGCACGCTGGTGCCGCGATTGGTGCGAATATATTTGGCATTGTGGCTGATCAGGCGGTGACGCTTGCCAGCGACGCCATGTTTCACCTTGCCGGTCGCGGTGAATTTGAAGCGTTTCTTCACACCGCTCTTGGTCTTGAGCTTGGGCATTTTCATCTCCTTATATCCAAGCGATTTGACCCGCCGTGGCAGCCCTATTGGCCAGTCGAGTCATGGGAAAATCGCAAGCGAAGCCGCGCGCCTAGCCGTAACGCCCCGCAAAAGCAAGCGGCAGCCGTATCTAGTCATCTATTTTTGGTGGGACATCGGCTCGCCCGACAGATGCAGCGCCTGGAGCGGTGCACCCATTGCCTTGATGCGTGCGGCGGCGGCGGCGGCGAGCACCGGATGCGGCATCGGACGATATTGTTCGGGGGTCATGCCGAAAAAGGCCCGGAAATCGCGGTTGAAATGCGACTGGTCATAATATTGCCCGTCGAGCGCGCTTGACCAATTGCGCGCGCCATCGCGCATGATGACGTCCAGCGTGCGCAGGAATCGCTGCCGGCGCAGCAAGGGTTTGGGCGCAAAGCCAAAGGCGCGCAGCGACAGGCGGTGCAACTGCCGCTCGGAAATAGCGAGCGCGCCCGCCAGATCGCGCACCGATGTCGTGGCGGGGTCGATCAACGCTTTGTGCGCGGCGGCGATTCGCGCATCCTCTGCGGCGGCGGGTTGATGGGCATCGAGCGCGGCGAGCAGGACAGTATCGAACATCGCGGCCATCGATGCCACATCATCGACCGCCACTTTGGCAATTGCATCGAGCGCGCCTGCCATGGCGGTAAAGTTCAGGATTGTGGCGAGCGCATCCGCCGCATCGACGCGATTGGCCCAGCCGTGCGCGCTTTCGCGCATAAAGGCGTTCCACCCGCGCGGCAGGAAACCGATGCTCGCCACCCGGGCGCCCCGGCTGGCAAAGGGGCCGGCGCGCGTCGTCGGCCCGACGAAATGGGCGGGCGCAATATCATGCAGCGCATCGGGCTGGACACTACCGCGCATATCGCCGGTCCAGCGGAAACGCACGCTCGCCCATTCGGGGTTGAGCAAATCATATATTTCCGCGCCATTGTCGGGTGCGATGCTGGTGAAATAATAGGTGGAGAGATAGGGGCGTAGGCGCTCTGCGGGCGGCAGAAAAATGGTGTTGGCTACGCCCTGGGTCAATGGCTGCATGCCAGCGCCTCCAGCACCGTTTCTAGTCGTGCCGGGTCGCCGAGCGCGATGGCATCGCCGCTGCTCGCCGCGTGGAGCGGTTCGCCCGTCCAATCGCACATCAGCCCGCCCGCCCCTTCGACAATGGGCACCAGCGCTGCAAAGTCATGGAGGTGCAAATTTGCTTCGCACACAATGTCGATATGGCCGCTGGCGAGCAGGGCGTAATTATAGCAATCGCCGCCGTAAATTATGCGGCGCGGCGCGACCTTGGCTGCGAGCGACAGAAAATGTTCGCCCTGATGCGCGTCGAACGCGTGCGGGCTGGTGGTGGCGAGGATTGCCTGATCGAGCGTGGTGCAGGGGCGCGTGCGTGCCACCGCGCCATTGAAACGCGTCGGTTCGCCCATTGCTCCTGTCCAGCGTTCGCGCAAAATCGGCTGGTCGATCAGCCCCAGCACCGGAAAACCGTCAATCAACAGCGCGATCAGCGTGCCGAAAATGGGGCGTCCGGCAATGAAGCTCGACGTGCCATCGATCGGGTCAATCACCCAGCAACGACTCGCCCCGTCGCGTTCGGCACCATATTCCTCCCCCAAAATGCCGTCGCCCGGCCGTTCGCGTTCTAGGATTTGGCGGATCGCGCCCTCTGCCGCACGGTCGGCGGCGGTGACGGGGGAATTGTCCGCCTTATCCTCCAGCGCAAAGTCGGCGCGGTAATAGGGGCGGATGGCGTCAGCGGCAGCATCGGCGAGCATATGCGCCAACGCC
>CAUJJQ010000041.1 GCA_963205285.1 Pseudomonadota bacterium
GACGGCGAAGTCACCGACATCGACAATGATGCAGAGGAATTTGCCGCGCTCGCCGGAACGCGCGGGTTTGAAGCGCCCGATGAGATTCTCGCCGAACGCATCCCCGTCGACGGCACGCTGCTGCGCTATAGCGATGCGAGCTATGGCGGGTTGATGACAACAACCGCCCCCAGTTTTGCCAGCATCAACGGCAGCGCGGGCAATTTGGTGCAGGTGCGCGGATATTATGGATTTCCCGCACCCGTGATTTTGGCGGGCAGCACCTATGGTACCGAAGCATCGGGGCTACGCCTCGCCCAGGCGGGTGAATTTGCGCGCAGCGATGCCATGGTGCTCACCAACGGCGCGGGGACAAACCGCTACCCCATCAGCGCGGGCAGTGATGGCGGCAGCGTCAATGCCATCACGCAGGCAGAGGCGCGCGTCATATTGGAGGAAGCCTTTACGGTCATGGCGCGCGCGCGCGCGCAGATCCGCCGACCATTGGGCAGCCAGGCACAGGTGACTATATCGCTTGTCGATACGAACGGCCGCGCGCTCGGCCTCGTCCGCTCGCCCGATGCACCGATTTTCGGCATCGACGTCAGCTTGCAAAAGGCGCGAACCGCTGCCTTTTTCTCCGGTGCGAGCGCTGGCGCGGAATTATTGGCCAACCCCGACCCGACCGTCGCATCCTATGTCGGCGCAGCGCGGACATTTTTGAATGATCCGAATGCGCTGACCGGCACCCATGCTTTTACCGACCGGGCCAACGGCAATTTGCACCGCCCATTTTTCCCCGACGGCGAAGTGGCGCAGCCCAATGGTCCCTTTTCCCGCACCGCTGGCGGTTTCAATCCGCTATCGACAGGACTGCAATCGGCGCTGATCTTCCCCGATATTTTGTCCCACCTGCTGTTCGTCCTGGGGGTTAATGCGACCGATGTAAAACAGGTCTGCACCAACGGCCCGCAAAGCCTGCCGGGTACCAACCGGATTGCCAATGGGGTGCAGATTTTCCCCGGCTCCGTGCCGGTGTATCGCGGCAATCAGTTGATTGGCGGACTGGGCGTTTCGGGCGACGGCATCGATCAGGATGATATGGTCAGCTTTTTGGGGCTAGCCAACGCCAATAGCCGCCTGGGTGGCGGTGCGCCCAACAATGCCCCGGTGGACAAGCGCGCCGACCAAATCGTCGTGCAATTGGCGGGTGGGCGCAGCGCGCGGCTGATTTATATCAACTGTCCCTTCACCCCATTTCTCGACACCGACCGGCAAAACGTCTGTCAGGGGCTGTAACCCATGTCTGGCGCGCTCCTCCTCCTACCATTTATTGCCGCGCTTGGCGCAACGGGTGGTATGACAGGCGACACGCCGCCCGATACAGCGGACGCGCCCCCACCGATCAGCGCTGCGCCGCCGCCGCCTGCCGATAATCTGCCGCCGCCCGTCACCTCCGGCGATCCGTCGGTTGACGAAAACGGCACCCCACCGCCCCCACCGCTCAACTGGGAACGGCGCGTTGACCCCAGTCTGCTCGACCAGATATTGGAGGGGCGGCGACGGCCCGGCTATCAACCCGGCCTGCCCGAAGCGGTAACACAGGAAAATCCCGGCGCGATCCGCGCCTTGCCGCCACAGGCCTTTCCCACCGACACGCTGCCCATCCCCGACCGGTGGCGGCTGATCACCGCATTCTGCCCGGTGGAGCAGGTGTTCATCGCGGTGCGCGATGTTTGTCGTTCGCGGCTCGACCCCTATCGCCAAAACTTCCTAAAGGGCGACCGGCCGATCAATGTCGAAAGCCTGCCAAGCTTTATCCCGCTGCACGGCGATGACTGGTTTTTTACGCTGAGCGCAACGTCCGACACGGTGGTCGAACCGCGCACCTTTCCCCTGCCCGTCGGTGTGCAGACGACCGAACGACCACAGAGCACCGATGTGTTCGGCCGTCCGGCAAGCATTGTCTTTTCGCAAAGCTTCATCATCGGCGCGGCTTTGACCAAGGGGATGACTGCGTTCAAGCCGCCCGATGTCGAATATCGGGTCACATTGGCCTATAACGCTTCCTTTGTTGACGTCCCCGAACGGCGCATCTTGTCGGTGCAACCGTCCGCGCCGTCGCACCGCTTTGACCATTTCATCGGGGTGCAAGAATTATTCATCGACAAGCATCTGGCCAACGACAGCGACCGGTATGATTTTCATTCAATCCGTATCGGCATTCAGCCCTTTCAGTCGGATTTTCGCGGCTTTTTGTTCAACGACAATCAATTGGGCATCCGCCTGTTCGGCAATCGCGACGGCAATCGTTTCCAATATAATCTGGCGGCATTCTGGCGGCTGGAAAAGGACACCAACAGCGGCCTCAACGATCTGGGGCAGACGCCGCGTGATGATTTTGTCTTTATCGCCAATCTCTACCGGCAGGATTTGCCCATTCCCGGCCTCACCAGCCAGATCAGCCTGATTTACAATCGCAACCGCGAAGGCGACGAACAAAAGGCCGACCATAATGGCTTTCCCACCCGTCCATCGTTGATCGGCACGCTGCGCGGGCATGATTATGATGTATATTATGTCGGCTATAATGCCGACGGGCGCGTCGGCCGCATCAATTTGACGGCATCCGTTTATGGCGCATTCGGGCAGGATCGCGCCAACCCGATTACCGATCGCAACGCCCGCATATCCGCATTTTTTGGCGCGTTTGAGGCGAGCTATGATCATAATTGGATGCGCTTTCGCCTGTCGGGGCTTTACGCTTCGGGGGATGGCGACCCCTATGATGATGTCGAAAACGGCTTCGATGCTATTTTTGAAAATCCGCAATTTGCCGGCGCCGACACCAGCTATTGGATCCGCCAATCCATCCCCTTCATCGGCGGGGGGCGCGCGGTCAGCATCAACGGGCGCAACGGCATTTTGAACAGCCTGCGTTCAAGCAAGGAACAGGGGCAATCAAATTTCACCAATCCCGGCACGATATTGCTGGGTGCTGGCGGTGATTTCGACCTGACACCCGAATTGCGCCTATCCACCAATTTCAATCATCTGTGGTTTGAAAATACCGCGATCTTGGGCGCGCTGCGCAATCAGGCCAATATCGGACGCGACATTGGTTGGGATACATCGGTGTCCGCAATTTGGCGGCCCCATACCAATCAGAATATCATCATGCGGCTGTCGGCGGCGGCGCTGATCCCCGGTGAAGGGTTCAAGGATCTTTTCACCAATCAGCCGCGTTATGATGCTTATTATTCCATTCTCGCCAACGTCATTTTTTCCTTTTGATGAGCTTGATGATGCCCAGCGAAGCGCCTTTGAAGTTCCAATCGATTTTACGCTTTGCGCGCAGCCGTGCGACATTGGTGCTCGTCGCTGTGGTCATGCTCGCCTGCGCCTTGTTCGCCGCCGCACCCCAAGCAATCGCCAGTGGGGATGAACGCCCCGTCGAGCGCCATTATGTCACCGCGCCGCCCGCGCCCCGCAACCAACCGGGCGTCAGTTTTGATGAACAGCGCGCCGCCGTCATGGCGAAATCGGAGGGTTGTTTTTCCTGCCACACGCGCACCGATGAAACATCGATGCACGCCAGTCCTGCGGTGCAACTGGGCTGTGTCGATTGCCATGGCGGCGATCCGCAGGTGCGCGGCGACCCGGCCATCGGCTATGACGCGCCGGCCAATATGGCAGCGATGGAACGCGCGCACGTCCTGCCGCGCTATCCGCAAAGCTGGAATTGGCCATCGTCGGCCAACCCAGAGCGCAGCTACGCCCTGCTGAACCGGGAGGCGCCTGAATTCATCCGCTTTGTAAACCCCGCCGATTACCGCGTGGCGCGCGAAGCATGCGGCAGTTGCCACCTGGAAATCATCGAAAATGCCGAACGGTCGCTAATGTCCACGGCGGCGATGTTCTTTGGCGGCGCATCCTATAACAACGGCGTTGTTCCGTTCAAAAATTATCTACTGGGGGAAGCTTATACGCGCGAAGGGGAACCGGCGTGCATCACCAGCCCATCATCCATCCTGCCGCCCGAACAAT
>CAUJJQ010000042.1 GCA_963205285.1 Pseudomonadota bacterium
TCGACATCGCCGACCAGCCGCGTTTTCCCGTCACCCTTTTCCGGGGCGGGGATGCGGTTGATGCCAACGTCGATGACTATGGCACCGGGCTTTACCCATTCGGCAGGGACAAAATGCGGCCGGCCAACTGCGGCGACGATAATGTCCGCCGCGCGGCATTTTTCGGCCAGATTATGTGTCCGACTATGCGCGATGGTGACGGTGGCACTGGCATTGGTCAGCAGCGCGGCCATCGGTTTGCCGACGATATTGCTGCGCCCGATGACAATAGCATCCTTGCCCGCAACATCGCCCAGTACATCACGCAACAGTAATAAACAGCCCAAGGGCGTGCAGGGCACAAAGCCTGTAAGCCCCGTCGCCAGCCGCCCGACATTGACCGGGTGGAAACCATCAACATCCTTGTCCGGGTCAATCCGCGTCAATATGCGCGCTTCGTCAATCTGTGCGGGGAGCGGCAATTGCACCAAAATGCCGTCGATCGCATCATCACCGTTCAGCCGGTCGATTAGGGTGAGCAGGCTGGCCTCATCGACATCAGCGGGCAGGCGATGTTCAAAGCTCACCATTCCGGCCTCAACGGTTTGTTTGGCCTTGCTCGCGACATATACGTGGCTGGCCGGATCGTCGCCCACCAATACAACGGCTAGCCCCGCTGGTCGCCCCGCACGCGCGGCAAAACCCGCCGCTGCCAGCGCGACACGCCCGCGCAGCGCGGCGGCAAAAGCCTTGCCATCGATGATATGCGCGCCAGTGTCGGTCATCCGCGTCCCATCACATCGTCGAAACCGCGAGGTAGGTGAAATAGCCGAGCACCGGCCCCCGCAAAATCTGGATGATGACGAGGACGACGAGCGGCGACAGGTCGAGCGCCCCCAAATCGGGCATAATCCGCCGGATCGGGCGATAGAGCGGTTCGGTCAATTTATCGAGCGACGTCCAGATCGCCCGAAACGCATCGTTCGACAGCGAAATGACATTGAACGCCAGCATGAAGGACAAGATCGCTTGCACGACGATGATCGTCGATGCCACCTGCAGGATGATGTCAATCGCCCGCAGAAAGGAAAGTAACAGCATGGGAATATCCTTTAACCGGCCCTGCGCACCAAAGTGCCCGCGCCAGCCTGGGTGAAGATTTCGAGCAGCACGACATGCGCCACCCGTCCGTCCAATATGACTGCGGCCTCCGCCCCGCCGACGACCGCTGAAACGCAGGTATCAATTTTGGGTAACATGCCGCCGGTAATCGTGCCGTCAGATTTCAAACGGGCGATTTTGTCGGGGGTCAAATCCGAAATCAGCGTGCCATTTTTGTCGAGCACGCCCGCTACATCGGTCAGCAAAAACAGCCGTGCCGCGCCCAATGCAGCGGCAATGGCACCCGCCATCGTGTCGGCATTGATATTATAGGTTGCGCCATCATCCCCGCCGGCAATCGGCGCGATGACGGGGATGAACCCTGCGGCCACCTGTGTGTCGATGACGCTGCGGTCGACCTTTGCCGGTTCACCGACAAAACCCAGGTCGATATTCTTCTCGATATTGCTGTCGGGGTCGCGGCGGATGCGCCGCATCGGGTGCGCGCGAACCAGCCCACCATCCTTGCCCGACAGGCCGATGGCGCGCCCCCCCGCCTGACCAATCCAGCCGACGATCTCCTTGTTAATCGCGCCCGACAATACCATTTCGGCGACTTTGGCGGTTTCGGCATCGGTGACGCGCAGGCCATCGACGAAATTGCTCTCCACCCCCAATTTACCCAGCATCGCGCCGATTTGCGGCCCGCCGCCATGGACGACGACGGGGTTGATGCCGACCTGTTTCAGCAAGACGACATCGCGCGCGAAATTGGCGGCTGCGGTCGGGTCGCCCATCGCATGGCCGCCATATTTGATGACAAATGTCTTACCCGCATAGCGTTGCAAATAGGGCAGGGCCTCCGCCAAAATCTCTGCTTTTTGAGCCGGATCGGGCGTGGCAGTCATAGCGTGGAATCCCCCTTGTTACCGGCATCCAAATGCCGCCCCAGCGCCACCAGTCCGGTGATGATAAAGGGGATGGCGACAAACGACAGCACGACTTTGGCGAGCATCTGCCCCGCCAATAATTGGCCGATGGGGAACACGCCCACAAAGGCGATGGTGACGAACAACAGCGTATCAACGATTTGCGACAGAGCGCTAGCAATCGCGCCGCGCACCGCCAGCCATGTCGTGCGTGCGCCGGTGCTGGCGCGGCCACGCAGCGCCGCAAATATCGTCACGTTCAGCAATTGCGACGTGCCATAGGCGACGATGCCAGCCGCCATCAGTCGTGGGCTTTGCCCCAAAATCATCTCAAAAGAGCTGAGGCGCGCCGCCTCCATTGCGGGTGCAGCGGGCAGGCTGAGCACCAGTAAGGTCAGCAGGATCGACATGATCAGCGGCACAAAACCCCACAGCACCAGCCGGTTAGCCGCCGATTGACCATGGAGTTCGGCGACCGCGCTCGACAATGCGACCAATGTCAAAAAGGGGAAAATCCCCGCCTCCACCGCCAAGGGGCCAAGCGCAACCTGTTTGTTGCCGAGCACGCCGCCCAGCACCACCATGCCGCCATAGATTATGGCATAGAGAAATAGCGATCGGGTGAGCGAACCAGCACGATTTTCCGTCATGGCCAGCGACTAGCGATTTTTGCGCCGCTTGCAAAGTAAGATGGGGCAAGCTCGCTTAAAACAGCGCCGCCGTTTCGTCCCATGCCGCGCTTAATGCCGCGCGATCATCCGGATGCGCGATGCTGATGAGCCGCCCGGCGCGTTCGGCATGACCCGTGTTGCGCAGATCGGCGATACCAAATTCGCTGACCACCATATCAACCAGACCGCGCCCCAGCGTGACCGGCCCCGCGCCCACCCCCGGCGCGACGATGCGCGGCGTGGTGCCCGCACGGGCAGGCAGCGCGATAATCGAAAGCCCGCCGGTGCTGGCGCGCGCACCGCGCGCAAAATCAGCCAGACCCCCGGGGCCGGATGCCAACCCTTTTGGCCCCATTTCGCTGTATATCTGGCCCCATAGATCAACGCTCATCGCGCCGTTGATTGCACAAAATTGGGGCATGGCGGCGATGGTTGCGAAACCATGTGTCTGGCTGACCGGGCAAAAATGAAAGCGCTCGTCCGCCCGCTCAATTGCTGCATATAGCGCCGCGCTGCCGACCGCTAGGCCGGTGGTAATCGCCCGCCCGCTGGCCAGCGCACCCGCGTCCATCAGCGACAGGACAGCGTCGCCGATCAGCCCGCTATGGATGCGCAGTTCGCGCTTGGTGGTGAGCGCGGCCAATATCGCGCCGGGCAATTTACCAATCCCTGTTTGGATGCACGCGCCATCGGGGATGATGCGCGCGACATGCGCGGCAATCGCGTTGGCCACAGCATCCTCACCCCCGCCGTCGGTGGGGGAAAATAACGGCTCGGTCCCCTCCACCACCGCATGGAGCGCTGCATAGGGGATATGCGTGCCATGGGTGCGCGGCATCGCCGGGTTGATATGCGCGATACGCAGCGGGATTTGCGGCCATATCTCAGCCAGAAAATCCTGCGCCACGCCAAAGCTGCATTGCCCCTCGGCATCGGGCGGGGTGAGCATCATCAAAGCGGCGTCAATCTGCCCAACAGCCAAATGGCGCAATATATCGCTATAACCGATGGGCAGAAAATCGACCCGCCCCGCTGCCATCCCCTGCCGTAGTGCGGGCGTCAGGAAAAATGTCTGGAGGTCCGGCGCATGCGGCAGATAGGGCGCGGCATTGATACCGGGCCGCAACGCACCGGTGAAGCGGAGCGGCGGCAGATCCGCACCCGCTTTGTTGAGCGCCGCCA
>CAUJJQ010000043.1 GCA_963205285.1 Pseudomonadota bacterium
CGCTGGCAGTTGCGCCTGTGGTGGAAACCGCTGGTGTGGTGGATTTGGGCCGGCGGCGGGATGATCGCACTCGGTGGCTTGATGGCGCTGGTCGGTCGGGTGCGCCCGCTGATGTTGCTGCGCGGCTGGGTTGCAAGCTGGCGTGCCCGTCGCGCCAGTCGCCAAGGCCTTTCGGCATGAGCAACAACCAAGCTGCGCGCCGCAACTGGCTGCTATGGGTGCCGTTGGGCGTCGTCGTCATCTTGGCGGCGATGTTCATTTGGGCGCTGCGCCATGGCGATGACCGGCTGATCCAGTCGCATTGGATTGATAAGCCTCTGCCGGCATTTGACCTGCCCGCCGCAGCGGCGGACCGTCCGGGCCTCGCCAGCCGCAACTTTGGTGACGGGCAGCCGCGTTTGCTCAATGTATTTGCAAGCTGGTGTATTCCCTGTCGGGTCGAAGCGCCGACCCTTGCCGAATTACAACGGCGCGGTGTGATTGTCGAAGGGGTGGCAATCCGCGACCGGCCGGAGGATTTGGCCCGTTTCCTTGGCGAACTTGGCAATCCATATCATGCCATTGGCGCCGATGAACGTAGCCAATTGGCGCTGGCGCTCGGCTCATCGGGTGTTCCCGAAACCTTTCTGATCGATGGGCGAGGGGTGATCCGCGAACAGATACAAGGCGCGATTACACCCGACATGGTGCCCGACCTGATGGCCAAGCTGGAGCGGATGCGATGAGATTTGCGCTACTTTTGGCGGTGTTTGCTTTGTGCTGCGCCATTTTTCCGCCCGCCATCCATGCGCAATCGGGCCTGCCGCCCGCGCCCTATGCCTATCGTCAATTGGATGATCCTGTGCAGGAAGCTGCCGCGCGCAATTTGATGGCCGAATTGCGCTGCCTCGTCTGCCAGGGACAGTCGATTGCCGATTCGGATGCGCCGCTAGCGGGTGATATGCGCTCGGACGTACGCGAACGTATTGCTGCTGGTGAACGGCCGGCAGAAATTCGCCAATGGCTGATCGACCGCTATGGCAATTGGGTGACATATGACCCGCCGATAGAGGGGGATACAATCGCGCTCTATGTCCTGCCCTTGCTGGCGCTGCTTGGCGGATTGTTCATCGTTATCCGGCGGCTCCGACCCGCAAAACAAGGGGATGGGGCGCCATGAGCATGATTTTATTGGCGCTGGCGCTGGGTATTTTGGCGTGGGTGCTGGTCGTTCGACCATGGCGCAAACCGCGCATCGGCGTGGTGCCGGTGGCGGTTGCGGTAATGTTCGGCCTGTCGGGATATTTGTTGCTGGGTCGGCCCGGCCTCGCGTCCAGTCCGCACCGCGCGCCTGCCAGTCAGGCCGATTTTGGGCAGGAACTGCACGATCCGCGCGGGGGGATGACCGACCGTTTTGGCGATGCAGCGCAATGGCTTGCAGCATCGGATGGCATGATGCGCAGTGGCGACACGCTCGCCGCCGCACAATTTTTGCAACAAGGGGTCAGCGTCCACCCCGATAATGTTGATATGTGGATTGGTTTTGGCAATGCGCTCGTCGCGCATGCCGGCGGGGTGATGACGCCAGCAGCGGCGGCTGCCTTTGACAAAGCAGCCGCCATCAGCCCCAACCACCCCGGCCCGCCGTTTTTTGCCGGGCTCGCGCTGGCGCAAAGCGGGGATATAGAGGGGGCTCGCGCGGTCTGGAATGAATTGCTGCGGCGAACGCCAACCGATGCGCCGTGGCGCGACGATTTGACTGACCGACTCGCCGCACTGCCGCCCGCAGCTGCACCCGCCGGTCCGCAGAACACCCCACAAGCGGGACAGAATCCACCAAATCCGCGCACGCCCTGATGGCCATTGCAGCGCTATCCGCCCGGTGATAGGCGGGCCATTCGTGTCAAACACGGGGAACAGGGCATGAGCGTAGAACCGCCAATGGGCGATAAAGAGCACCCATTGGGGCCGGGTCATGCCGGCGATGGCGATCTGGAATTGGAAGGAAATGGCCACCATCGCGACGGCTTTTGGAAGCTGGCGCTGGGTTCCATCGGCATTGTCTATGGCGATATTGGCACATCGCCCATTTACGCATTTCGCGAAACCTTTGCCGGCCACCATAAAATCGACGTTGATCCGGTGCATATCCAAGGCGTTTTGAGTCTGGTTTTCTGGTCGATGATGGTCGTCGTGACCTTCAAATATGTTTTCACCATCATGAAGGCCGACAATAAGGGCGAAGGGGGCAGCCTTGCCCTTTTGGCGCTGATAAACCGCGAAACGTCGGGAACACGGCGCTGGAGCGCGCCGATCGTCCTGCTCGGCGTCTTTGCTACCGCGCTGTTTTACGGCGATTCGATCATCACGCCAGCGATGTCGGTCATGTCCGCGACCGAGGGGTTGCAATATGTCTCCCCCGCGTTTGAAGGGCTGTCAGTGCCCATCGCTATTGTAATTTTGGGCGGCTTGTTCGCCATACAGGCGCGCGGGACGGCGCGGGTTGGTGCGTTGTTCGGGCCGATCATGATAATCTATTTTGCCACGCTGGCGGGGCTGGGGCTGATGCATATCGGTGCGATGCCGAGCGTTGTTTGGGAAACCATCAACCCCTTGAATGCGGTGCGCTTTTTCCATGTCGATGGGATGCGCGCCTTTATCGCCATGGGTTCAGTCGTGCTGGCGGTGACAGGTGCCGAGGCGCTTTATGCCGACATGGGGCATTTTGGACGCAAACCGATCGGAGTTAGCTGGCTCGCGGTGGTGCTGCCCTGTTTGATGCTCAACTACATGGGGCAGGGCGCGATGATATTGTCACTCGAAGCGGTCAATCATGCCGCCGCGATGGAGGCGATTAAGGATCCATTCTTCCTGCTGGCTCCCGATGCATTGCGTATGCCGGTCGTGTTCATTGCGCTCTTTGCAACGA
>CAUJJQ010000044.1 GCA_963205285.1 Pseudomonadota bacterium
ATGCCTATGTCCATGAAAAATCGCCCGCTGCCAAGGATGCCATCGCCCAGATTTTAACCAACAGTCGCATGTGTGCTGAAGGGCATCGCCCCATTTGTCAGGACACCGGCATCGTCACCGTCATCATCAAATGGGGGCAACAATGCCTGTTGCAATCAGACAAGAGCCTGCAGGCGGTGGTCGACGAAGGGGTGCGGCGCGCCTACCTTCACCCTGAGAACAAACTGCGCGCCTCCATCCTCGCGGACCCAGCCTTCACCCGCGTCAACACACGCGACAACACGCCCAGCGTCATCCACCTGGAAATGGTGCCGGGGGACAAGGTGCATATCGATGTTGCGGCGAAGGGCGGCGGCAGCGAGAATAAATCCAAGTTCAAGATGCTGAACCCCAGTGATTCGATTGTCGATTGGGTGCTCGAAATGGTGCCGCAAATGGGTGCAGGCTGGTGCCCGCCCGGCATGTTGGGCATCGGCATCGGCGGCACGGCGGAAAAGGCGATGGGCCTTGCCAAGGAAAGCCTGATGGGCGCGATTGACATGGCCAGCCTGAAGGCGCGCGGGGCCCAAAATGATATGGAGGCGCTGCGGATTGAGATTTTCGACAAGGTCAATGCACTGGGTATCGGCGCGCAGGGTCTGGGCGGGCTTTCAACGATACTCGACGTCAAAATCCTCGACTACCCGACCCATGCGGCATCCAAGCCAGTGGCGATGATCCCCAATTGCGCGGCGACCCGCCACGCGCATTTCACGCTCGACGGCAGCGGCCCCGCATATTTGGAGCCGCCGAAACTAAGCGAATGGCCCGATGTCCATTGGCAACCCGACAGCAGCGCGCGGCGCGTCAACCTCGCCCAGCTTGACGCCGCCGAAGTGCAGAGCTGGAAACAGGGTGACCGGCTGTTGCTCAATGGCAAGATGCTGACCGGCCGCGATGCCGCACACAAGCGGATAAAGGATATGCTGGACAAGGGCGAACCGCTGCCCGTCGAATTTGCCGGGCGCGTCATTTACTATGTCGGCCCCGTCGATCCGGTCGGGGAAGAAGTCGTCGGCCCGGCCGGCCCGACAACTGCGACGCGGATGGACAAGTTCACAGCGATGATGCTCGAACAAGGGTTGCTCGCCATGGTGGGCAAGGCAGAGCGCGGGCCCGCCGCTGTTGATGCGATCCGCAATCATAAATCAGCCTATCTGATGGCGGTAGGAGGGGCAGCCTACCTCGTCGCACGGGCAATAAAAGGTTCCAAGGTCGTCGGTTTTGCCGACCTTGGCATGGAAGCGATTTACGAATTTGAGGTGGCGGATTTCCCCGTCACCGTCGCGGTCGATGCCAGCGGGGCCAATGTCCATGACCTCGCCCCGCGTATGTGGCAAAAGAAGATCGCCGACGAAGGGCTGTTGACCAGCGCATGATAATGGCAACCGAGCGATGCTGATAGCGACCTGCCTTATCCTATTCGCCGGTATCGGTAACTTTGCCATGCACCGCTGGATGCTGGAAAGCCGCCACCCGATGGTCGAACAGGCAACAGGCGGTGTTCGCCGCGTTATGGGTCGGCAGGCAACCTATGTGATTGAGTTCGCTATATTACTCGGCATGTTGTGGTGGGCGCAGTCCCGCTGGTTTCCAGCCCTGATGCTATATGGTGTATATACCGCGCTCAACGCGGCAACCATCGCGTGGATCAAAGGGCCGCCGCAGCGCTAATGGTCGTTTAGCGCCGCCGAACGGGGCGCAGACGCGCCTGCCCGGCTTCGAGCAATGCCTCCTCGGCAGCAGTAAAGGCAGATCGGGTGCCGCGCGGTTCGCCCGTTTCAGCAAGGCCAGTGATGAACCAGGTAAGGCCAGTGCCGCTATCGGGGTCAACAAACAGCCCCGAGCGCAATGAATAGGCATCACCCGAATGGCCGATACGCTGTGCACCATCCCCCACCGGATCATCGCCGCACCCTGCCGCTGGGCTTGCCAATTGGTGGAGGGCCAAGGCATAGCGGCAGAAGAAGCTACCTTCCCCGCCCTCCCCCACGCTGGTTGCTGGCAGCGCATCGACGCGCCGCATCGCGGTAAAGCGGCGCCAACTGTTGCGTGAAATCAGCCCATCCCCATCGCGCAACAATATTTCACCGATCCGCGCCATGCCCCGCGCCGAAATGCGCAAGCCCCCTTGGGGGGAGAAGCCCGCGCTGCTGTGCGCCAAACGATATCGGGTCATGTCACAACCGCCATCGCGCGCAGGTACGACTAGGCAGGCGGGTGGCGCACCGCGCAAATCATCACGCGCCACATCACCATTGGGTCGGTAGAGGACGACCGCGCGGGCCAGTGCCGCATCGGAACAGCCCGACCAGTTGAAACAGGCATCGATCCGCAGCGGCGCGAAAATCAGCCGCTGCATCAGCCGGTCGAAACGTTCACCCGTTGCCCCTTCCATCACCGCAGCGACCACAGGAAAATTGATGTTGGCATAGGAAAAAGCTCCGCCCGGTCGCCGGTTTGCGTCCCACGCGGCGGGGTTTTGCACCGCTTGCGCCAAATCGATATCCAGCGGCAACGCATAATCAATACCATCGGCCAATCCCGAACGATGACCAAGCAGCATGGCGAGCGTGATGGGCTGATCGGAAAAGCGCGGATGGCGCAGCCGCCAGCCCAAATAAGTCGACACATCTGCATCGAGGTCAACGACGCGCTGATCGGCGAGCCGCAAAACCGCCAATGCCACCACCATTTTGGAGATGGAGGCAACACGCACCGGGTCATCCGCGCTCAACATCCGGCCGCTCGATCGGTCAGCCAGCCCCCGCAAAATCCGCGTCTGCTGCGCGCCGGTGCGGTCAAAGGCGATCAATATGGCGGCATTGGGTGCGGTGTCGGGGTCAGTGATTGCCGCTGTTTGTTGCGCGTATAGGCCATAGCTGGGGCCCAAGACGTACACCAATGACAGCGCCAGAGCTGGTAAGATTTTTATCCGAAACATCGCCTTAGCATATAGCGATCATCGACAATTGTAAGCCGCCCAAATTGCCGTCATATGCGGGGAAATCGCAGTGCAATGTGGGACGAAGGCTATATGGTGCGCAAGATATTGGGTTATGGCGCGGCAACAATTTTATGGTTGTGTATCCTATTCCTCTTCGCGCTGGCGCTGGTGCCGACGTTCCTGGATCATATCTATTATTCCGGCCCTCAAAGCAGCCACTATGATGGGGAGCGTTTCTATAACCCCGACGGCAATCAGGATATTATGTCACCCGCTGCAGGCAGTCGATTGGGCTTTGCCTGGCGCGTCCTGACCGGCAGGAGTGATCGGGCAGCATGGCCAGACAGAGTCAATGTTGCGCGCGGGCTGCCATGGCCCGCACTCACCCCTTGCCCCGCCCTCAGCGGGGGGGCGCGGGTTGAAAATTGGGCCAATTGTGCGCGCACACCGCCCCCTGCGGACATGATGTCGGCCAATTGGATTGGACATGCATCCACGCTCGTCCAAGTTCCGGGGCTGGCGATTTTGACCGACCCGGTTTTTTCGGACAGCGTCGGCCCCTTTGGCATTGGCCCCAGCCGGGTCGCGCGCCCAGGGGTCGCGATTGATGACCTGCCCAAAATCGGCCTGATCGTCATCAGCCATAACCATTATGACCATATGGATTTGGACAGTTTGGAAAAATTGTGGCGGCGCGACCGGCCGACCATCATCGTATCGCTGGGCAATGAAAAGATTCTGGCATCGCGCGGTATCCCTGCCATCGCGCTCGATTGGGGGCAAAACCGCCGCATCACCGACAGCGTCACCGGCGGCGCGGCCAATATACGCGTCGTGCGCAACCATCATTGGTCGAGCCGCTGGGGCAGCGACCGCAGCCGCGCTCTGTGGTCGGCCTTTGTCATCGACACAGGTGCAGGACGAATATTTTTTGCCGGCGACACGGGGTTTGGTGATGGCCGCTGGGGGGCCGAGGCGATAGCCGACGGCGTACCCGTCAGGCTCGCCATATTGCCGATCGGCGCCTTTCGTTTTCGGCCCGGACAAATGCATGTTGACAGTCATATGGGGCCGGTGGAAACGGCGCGCGTCTGGAACAGCATGGGCCGCCCCACCACAATCCCGATGCATTGGGGAACCTTTCGCCTGTCCAACGAAGCATATTTAACCCCACCAAACATGCTTGCCGCCGTGCTGCGCTGTGCCGGGGCGGGCGAAAGCGCCACCCGCTTTACCGCATGGCCAATTGGCCCCGCACAATTGATCCCGCCGGTTGCCGCCAGTCCGGCGATCAGTGATGCGCGTATCGCCGCCTGCGCCAAAGATCCTGCGGTGCAAGCCCTACCCTAACGACAAAAGCGCGCGTAAAGCCGCAGGGCCAATGCCGCGATCATCAGCGGAAACAGCGTGATAGCGGTCATGAAATGGCCGCTATCACCGTCGCTGAAGCGACCCAAATAGCTTAGTGTAAAGATCAGCCAGATATAGTGGATGCCAAAGCGGTGGAGTCGTTTCCACCATTTGCCGAGCATGCGCATCGATGCATCGTTGCTGGTCGCCGCCATGACATAGATGAGCACATAGGCGAGGCCACCGCCCAGCAAGGTCAGCAGTGGTCGCGAATCAAAGATAAGGATATTATAGAGGAGCGCACCCAGATGGATGCTGTGCGCCAGCGCAAAGCTCAGTCCCCATTGCCGCCGTCGCCGCACCAATGCGCGGGTTACTTCTCCCGGCCAAAGCCGCAAAAGCGATGACGCGATATAGGCGACAAGAAACAGCGGCAGCGCCGCCCGCGCCGTCCACCGCGCGGCGAGCAATGCCTGTTCGGCCGGACTTGCGCCCACCATCCAGCCGGCCAGCGTCGCGCCGCCACCCAGAATGAGCGCAAGCGCAAATGGCGGCCAGCGCCGATCCCAGAATATTGCGATCATCGTCGCTCCCTCTCGCCCCCAGCGTTGGGATAGGTAACAAATGCCTGTTTCTACGGTGTCGTGGTCGCTCCGCCTGCCGGACAATCGCCAATGCGACGGGTACGAATGCGCATTTCGGTTTCCATATTGCCCACCGGCGTGTTGGGAACTGACGCATTTTGTTTGACCGTCATATCCGAAGTTTCAGCACCCATTGTCCCGGTCATCGTCATCGTCATCCGCGCGCCGTTCGGCAATTGGTCGCACTGCATGGCAGCGTTCACATTTTCACCGCGCACATCAAAACTGGTAAAGCGACAGTTCCCCGGTGCATTCGCCATTTGACGGGCCATATCCTCCCGCCCGCGCCGTGCCTGTTCAGCGGTAACGCAGTATCGATTCTGCACGCCGGTAACGCTGGCCATTTGTTCGCGCATCTTGGTCTGAATTTCAGGCGGCATCCCTGGAATTTCCAGCTTCACGATTTCCATGGATGCTTCATATTGGCCCGGCTCCACCTGAGGCGCATTGGCCATCGCTTTGGTCGGATCGACCCCTTTTTCTGCGCTATCGCCGTCGGCGCCAAACATATTACATCCGCCAAGCGTCATCGCGCCTGCCAGCGTCACCAGTAAAATCGACTTGCGCATCTTGCCCTCCCGCAATTGCCGTGCGCGTAGAATGAGGCCATAAAGAGAACATGTCCATCCAAATTCGCACCTCACTCGACGAACCGGAAACCGGCCCGGCCTTTGTACCGCACCGCCCGGCGCGCCCCGCCAAGATGGAGGAGGGTCGGCCGTTCAAAATCCATTCCGAATATGAACCGGCGGGCGATCAACCCGGCGCGATTGCCGAACTGGTCACAGCCGCGCAAACAGGCGAACGTGATCAGGTGCTGCTGGGCGTCACGGGGTCGGGCAAGACTTTTACCATGGCCAAAGTGGTGGAAACGCTGCAACGTCCAGCGTTGGTGCTAGCGCCCAACAAAATCCTCGCCGCGCAACTATATGGTGAATTTAAAAGCTTTTTCCCTGACAATGCGGTCGAATATTTTGTCAGCTATTATGATTATTATCAGCCCGAAGCCTATGTGGCGCGCACCGACACCTATATCGAAAAGGAATCGAGCGTAAACGAAGCGATTGACCGCATGCGCCATTCCGCGACGCGCGCGTTGCTCGAACGCGATGACGTCATCATCGTCGCTTCGGTATCCTGCCTCTATGGCATTGGGTCGGTTGAAACCTATTCGGCGATGATCGTCGATGTGCAAAGCGGCGCGGCGATTGACCGGCAGGAATTGATCCGCAAGCTCGTCGCGCTGCAATATAAGCGCAATGATGCGGCCTTTCAGCGCGGCAATTTCCGCGTGCGAGGCGATTCGCTCGAAATATTTCCCTCCCACCTCGAAGATCAGGCGTGGCGGATCAGCTTTTTTGGCGATGAGGTGGAATCGATCGACGAATTTGATCCGCTGACCGGAAAGAAGGCAGCGAGCCTGAAGGCTATCCGCATCTATGCCAATTCACATTATGTCACGCCGGGGCCGACATTGATGCAAGCGCGCGAAGCAATAAAGCTGGAACTCGGCGAACGATTGAAGGAATTGGTTGGGTCGGGCCGCCTGCTGGAGGCACAGCGACTGGAACAACGCACCCATTTCGATCTGGAAATGATGGCCGCCACGGGTAGTTGCGCTGGCATTGAAAATTACAGCCGCTTTTTGACCGGACGCTTGCCGGGCGAACCGCCACCGACTTTGTTCGAATATCTGCCCGAAAATGCCCTGTTATTTGTCGATGAAAGCCACCAGACGGTCCCGCAAATTGGCGCGATGGCACGCGGCGACCACCGACGCAAAATCACGCTCGCCGAATATGGTTTTCGCCTGCCCTCCTGCATCGATAACCGCCCGTTGCGCTTTAACGAATGGGAAGCGATGCGCCCGCAGAGCGTCTTTGTTTCCGCCACCCCCGGCGTGTGGGAAATGGACCGCACGCAGGGCGTTTTTGCCGAACAGGTGATCCGCCCGACCGGCCTTATCGACCCGCCAGTCACCATCCGCCCGGTCGAGGAACAGGTCGATGATTTAATTGCAGAGGCGCGGGCGACCGCCGCATTGGGGTATCGCACTTTGGTGACGACACTCACCAAACGCATGGCGGAGGATTTGACCGAATATCTCCACGAAGCCGGCCTCAAGGTTCGGTATATGCATAGCGACGTCGAAACGCTGGAACGGATTGAGCTAATCCGCGACCTGCGCCTTGGTGTTTATGACGTGTTGGTCGGCATCAACCTGTTGCGCGAAGGGCTCGATATTCCAGAATGCGGGTTGGTTGCGATATTGGACGCCGACAAAGAAGGATTTTTGCGCAGCGAAACCAGCCTGGTTCAAACCATTGGCCGCGCCGCGCGTAACATCGACGGACGCGTCATCCTGTACGCCGACCGCATGACCGGCAGCATGGAACGCGCCATCGCCGAAACCGACCGGCGTCGCGCCAAACAACACGCCTATAATCTCGAACATGGCATCACGCCTGCCACTGTTAAAAAGGGGATTGCTGACATCATCGCCCATGTCAGTCAGGGGGATAGCGTGCAGGTCGATCTCGATTTGGGCGATGGGGCAAACAACCTCGTCGGGCATAATTTGCGCGGCTATATCACCGAGCTGGAGGGGCGGATGCGCACGGCTGCGGGCGATCTGGAATTTGAAGAAGCCGCCAAGCTGCGTGATGAAATCCGCAGGCTGGAGGCAGAGGAACTGGGCATCGGCGATGCGCCAAGCACCGCGCCGCGCATCGGCCGCAGTAATGAGGGTAAGCCTGGCACACGCAAGATGCGTTATGGCAAGACGCAACGCCAATGGGGTCGGTGACGGGGGTTAAGGAGCATTGCCTTTCATTGTTATGCTGGATCACCCCCATGATTCGGAGATAAAAATGGCCCAACTTCCAAACAGAATTCGAGAATTACGCACCGCGCGCGGCTGGTCACAGGCATATCTTGCGTCGGAGGTTGGTTGCTCGAAAGTACAGATCTCAGGATTAGAGCGCGGACGACCGACACTGAATGTGGACTGGATGCGGCGCATTGCCGGTGCTTTTGGCGTTGATATTGCAGACCTTCTGAGTTCGCGCGACCATCCGCTGCGCCTCGACAAGAGCGAACGGCAACTGATATTGAACACCCGTGCCGCCAACCCGACGCAGCGGGAATTGATCCATCGCGTTGCCACCCTGCTTTAAATGGGCGGCGAGGAATCTGCCTACACTATTAACGCAGCCAGCCGCGCCCCTTGGCCCACCAACTGTAATAAAGCAGGCCGATGGCAGCCACCCATATCACCCCGGCCATAATACCGCTGCCCGCAGGCATGGTGGGCGGCGGGGTCGATAGCAGATGCTGCCAGATGCTCGATAAGGCCAAGCCAACCAGCGATGCAGCAAATGCCCAGAGCGCCAAAGTTCGCCGCAGCAGCAGCAAAATCGCTCCGGCCAAAGCGCCCCAGACACCCAAACCCCAACCGATGGAGGCGTAAAGCGGCGCGCTGTCCACCCAGGCGATCACCTCTGACGGAAACTGTGCCAAATGAGCAGCATTGTGGGTGCGCGTCATAAAATAATCGAAACAACCAAAGCCGTTCCACAACAGCGCCAGCACGCCAACCAGCCAAAAATGCCATGGCAATTTTATATTGTCGTTCATTACGCCCTCCCCCGAATGTGCAAGAACAGGCGTTGTATATGCTAGATGCGTCGTATCGACAAATTGGTCACCAAGCGTTGATTTTGGCGGGGGCTATGGCATGCAAAGCTGATGACCGATACTGACCGACTTCGCCTGCACCCCAGTTGGAAGGGCCCGTTGCGCGACAGCTTTGCCGCACCGCAGATGGCAGCGTTACGCAAATTTTTGGCAGTACGCTTGGCGGCGGGGGCAAGTATTTTTCCACCGCCCCACCTATGGTTTCGCGCGCTCGACCTGACGCCATTGGACACGGTACGCATCGTAATTTTAGGGCAAGATCCCTATCATGGTGCGGGGCAAGCGCATGGCCTTGCCTTTTCGGTGCTGCCCGGCGTGCGTATCCCGCCCAGTCTGCGTAATATCTACAGCGAACTGGCCGATGACGTCGGCTTTATACGCCCACAGCATGGAAATTTAGAGGGGTGGGCGCACCAAGGTGTCCTGTTGCTCAACAATGTATTGAGCGTGGAGGAAGGGCAGGCCGCCAGCCATGCCGGTAAAGGGTGGGAATATCTGACCGATGCCGTGGTCGCATTGCTCGCCGCACAGGAACGACCGATCGTCTTTTTGCTATGGGGCAGTCATGCCCAGCGCAAAGCCGCCGCGATTTCGGATGTACGCGATGGTGGGCACCATCTGGTGCTAAAGGCGCCGCACCCTAGCCCGCTGTCGGCGCACAGCGGCTTTTTCGGCTGTCGGCATTTTTCCAAGGCCAATGACTTTCTGCGGGCAACCGGAGGGACAGCGATTGACTGGCAATTGGCACCAGAGGTTGCGGTCGGCGAATGAAGGCGGCATGAGGGGGCAATTATGCATAATCCCCCTGCTTTAACGCCACGCATCGCATCCTTAATGGCATTGAGCCTGCTCGCCAGTTGTGTTGCCCCGCAAGCGGCCCCTGCACCCGCTCCAGCGCCAACGCCTGCTCCCACGCCTACGGCCCCTGCGCCACGACCGGTGAGCGATCGATATGCCGGGGATTGGAGCACCGCCGAGCTCAGCACCGGGGAATGGGGGCGCCAAGCGGCTGGACGTGACGGCGAAACGCGCGCAATTTTCGGCGACGGTGCGATGCGCATAACGTGTAAGGCAAGGCAGATCATGCTCAGCCGACATGGCATCATTCCGGCGGATGCCGAGATCCGATTCCGCGTGCGCAGCAGCTTTGGCGAACGGGCGCTGCCCGCGCGCTATGATACGGCCAGCCGCAGCCTATATTTCACCCTGCCCGCCAGCGATCAGCTTTGGGATCAGATTATCTATTCGCGCGGCCGTTTTTTGGTGGAGGCAAGCTTTCAGCCGCCGCTGCTGGTGCCAACGCGGCCCGAAGTTGCCCGCACAATTGCGGATTGTCGGGGTTAGGAATTGGGGTTGGTCAGGCGGCGCAACTGCTCGACCAGCACCCCTTCTACCAATGGGGCCAATTGTTCCGCTGGCATGGGTAAAGCGCCGAACACCTGATAGCGCCAGATAACGCGTTGATTTTCGACCCGCCAGCTTAGCCGGGTTGAAACCGCCGCGTCATTGAGCGGGCCAAGCGGTGCGTCGAACAAAATGGCGCGGCCAGCATCAATGCTAAGGATGCGGCCATGGACAACAACCCCATCGCCCACCCGTTCGCACCAGCAACCCCCGGCGCGCATTTCCACCGACATATTGGCGGCATCCCCGCTCCAGCTATGTGCGCTCGACCACCAATTTTCAGGATGTTGCAAGCGTTGCCATAGTTCGGCGTCGCTGCGCTGCGATTCCTGTGACAGGGAAATGGTAAAGCCGTTGCTGCTGCTTTCGGTGACCTCGCCAGCGGCTTGGGTGGCCACGCCGAGCGCCAGCATGGCGATGATCGTTCGACAGCTTGGAAATATGAACCGCATGGACGCCCCCCTGTGAAGCGCACCATGTTAAACCGATCAGACGCTTTGGAGAATAGCCTCTATCGCGGCAGAAACATCGGCCATATCGGCCATGCCATCCACCCGTCGCACCAGCCCACGTTCCTCATAAATGGGGAGGATGGGAGCCGTTTTGGCGCGATATTCGGCCATCCGCGTGCGGACGGTTTCGGCATTGTCATCGGGGCGGCGCTTAAATTCATGGCCGCCGCATTTGTCGCAGGTGTCCGTAACCTCTGGCAGTTTGTGCCGGTCATGATAGCCTTCGCCGCAGGTCGCGCAGGTGAAACGCCCGGTGATCCTGTCAACCAGCGCATCTTCATCAACGTCAAGTTCGATAACAAAGGACAGCTTGCGCCCGCGCGCGGTGAGAATAGCATCGAGCGCATGCGCCTGTGCTGCGGTGCGGGGATAACCATCAAAAATCGCGCCTGCGCTACCGGGCATGGCGGCAAGATTGTCATCGATCAACGCCGACACAATTTCGTCCGAAACCAGTTCGCCCGCTTCCATCACCGCCTTGGCTTTTAGGCCGACAGGGGTACCAGCCTTGACCGCAGCGCGCAGCATATCGCCGGTCGACAATTGCACCATCGCATGCGTCGCCACCAGATGTGCGGCCTGCGTCCCCTTGCCCGCGCCAGGCGGGCCCAAAAGGATGATGTTAAACGCCATGGATTTCCGCCTCTTGCGCGCCGATGCTTAACGCATCCGCCCCTTGAGCTTCGCCTTTTTGATGAGATCTTGATATTGGTGAGCGAGCAGATGCCCCTGAATCTGGGTCACCGTGTCGATGGTGACATTGACCAGAATCAACAGACTAGTGCCGCCCAGCGCCAAACCAACGCCCGTAGATGCGGTGACTTGTTCCGGAATAAGGCAAATCAGCGCCAGATAAAACGCGCCGATAACCGTGATGCGCGTCAGCACATAGTCAAGGTAATCGGCGGTCGCCTTACCCGGGCGATAGCCGGGGATGAAGCCGTTCTGACGCTTTAGATTATCCGCTGTTTCTTCGGGGTTGAACACCACCGAGACATAGAAAAAGGCGAAGAAGATGATGCCCAGCGCATAGAGCGACATATAGAGTGGTTGGCCGTGCGCAAACCATTGGTTGAGCATCAGCAGCGTGCGACCCCACAAGGTTTCCTCATTCACATTCTGGCCGAGGAATTGCGTGATGGTGAGCGGCATCAGCAAAAGCGATGAGGCAAAGATCGGCGGGATAACGCCCGATGTATTGACCTTGAGCGGCAAATGACTGCGTTCTTGGCCTGCCATGCCCTGCGCCGTTGCCCGCTTGGGATATTGCACCAGCACACGGCGCTGCGCGCGCTCCATATAGCTGATCGCCCAGATAACCCCGAATGCACCGACCAATAGCGCCACGATGAGCAGCGAGCCCATGTCGCCAGTCCGGCCCTTTTCGAACAATTGCGCAAGGGTTTGCGGCATAGACGCCACAATGCCTGCCATAATGATTAGCGACACACCATTGCCGATACCGCGGCTGGTGATCTGTTCCCCCAGCCACATCAGGAACAAAGTGCCGCCGACCAGCGTGATAACCGCCGTGCCAACAAACAACATGCCCGGATTAACGACGGGCGTAATCGCACCAGCGTCAACCGGCGTCTGCAATTGGGTAGCGACGACATAGCCCTGCACGATGGTCAGGATGACAGTGCCGTAGCGGGTATATTGGTTGAGCTTTTTACGCCCGCTTTCACCCTCTTTCTTGAGCGCGGCGAGCGCGGGCGACAAGGCAGCTGCCAACTGAACGACGATCGATGCCGTAATATAGGGCATGACGCCCAAAGCGATGATTGAGGCACGTTCCAGCGAACCGCCCGAGAAGGTGTTGAACAGGTCAAGCACCCCGCCCGCCGCACGCGATTGGTACGCCTGCGCCATAATCACCGGGTCTATCCCTGGCAGCGGCACAAAGCTTAGCAAGCGGAAGACGACGAGTGCGCCCAAGGTGAACCACAGACGGTTCTTGAGTTCGGTAGCCTCCCCAAATTTGGCGAGGTTCAGATTTAGACCGAGACTATCGGCGCGAGAGGCCATGTTGCTGTCCTGGATTAACTGGCCGCACGCGGCCTTGCCCGACGCCTATGTGCGGCGGCGACCCCGGAAAAACAAGGTCACACGCCGCGCAAAGCCCAAATTAGTCGGCTGCCGCTTCGGCCTTGGCCGGAAGGTCAACCTTGCCGCCCGATTTTTCCACCGCTGCAAGCGCGCCTGCCGAGGCACCGGCGACGACGAAGTGGATCTTGGTCTTGAGTTCGCCCTTGGCGAGGAGGCGCACGCCATCCTTGCCGCCACGGGCAACGCCGGCCGCCTTGAGCGCGGCATGATCGACCACCGCCTTGGCGTCGAGCTTGCCCGCATCGACCAGCTTCTGGACCATGCCCAGATTGACGATCGCATAATCCTTGGCGAAAATATTGTTAAAGCCGCGCTTTGGAATACGCATGTGGAGCGGCATCTGGCCGCCTTCAAAGCCGTTGATCGCAACGCCCGAACGCGCCTTGGCACCCTTTTGCCCGCGGCCGGCAGTCTTGCCTTTGCCCGAACCGATACCGCGCCCGACGCGCATCCGGCCCTTACGCGAACCGGCATTATCCCGTAGTTGATTAAGCTTCATTTTTCAGCACTCGCTTTCGCTTTTGTCGCGCAAAATACCCCAAGCCATAGCCGTTTAGCCACAGGGGGTATTTTAAGGATTATCCCACGATTTCAACCATATGGCGCACGGCGTGCACCATGCCACGGGTCGAAGGCGTGTCTTCGATTTCGACGGTGCGGTGCATCTTGCCCAGGCCCAGCCCGGTCAGGATGGCGCGCTGCGCCTTGGGACGGCGGATGGGCGAACCCACCTGCTTGATGGTGATGGTTGTCTTGGCAGCCATGTCCTTAGCCTTCCGTCAAAGCCGCGTCGGCTTCTGCTTCGCGCTGGGTGGAACCACCCCGGGCGAGCAGGTCAGCGACCTTTTTGCCGCGACGCTGCGCCACCGACTTGGGGTTCGACTGCGCCTTGAGCGCCTCAAAAGTAGCGCGGATCATATTATAGGGGTTCGACGTGCCGTTTGATTTCGTCACAACGTCGGCAACGCCGAGTGCTTCAAAAACGGCGCGCATCGGGCCACCGGCGATGATGCCGGTCCCTTGCGGTGCCGAACGCACATTGACGAGGCCGGCGCCGAAATGGCCGGTGCCGTCATGGTGCAGCGTGCGCCCTTCCTTGAGCGAGACGCGCAACATCGCCTTTTTGGCAGCAGCGGTCGCCTTGGAAATGGCTTCGGGCACTTCGCGCGCCTTGCCATGGCCAAAACCGGCACGACCCTTGCCGTCACCGACAACGACCAGCGCGGCAAAACCAAAGCGCTTACCACCCTTAACGGTTTTGGAAACGCGGTTGATATGCACCAGTTTCTCGATGAATTCTTCACCGCCGTCTTCGTCGGCATTGCGCGGACGACGGTCACGG
>CAUJJQ010000045.1 GCA_963205285.1 Pseudomonadota bacterium
GCACGGCCAGCGGCGGCATCTGTCGGCGAAATTGTCGCCGGGTCGGTCAACATCCGAAACTCAAGCCGTGCGGTCTGGCCCAGCAAATCTTTGAGCGCGGTGGGGTCTTCCAACCCCGGCACCTGCACGACGATGCGGTCACTGCCCTGCAACACAATCGTTGGCTCGCGCGTGCCCAGCGCATTGACGCGCCGTTCGACGATGTCGCGCGCACCCGCCATCGCCTCTGTAATAAATTGTTGCAGGCCAGCTGCCGTCATCGTCATCACAACGCGGTTGGTATCCCGCACCTCTATCGACCAGCTACGCTGCCCGGTCAGGCCAACGCCGACGGTCAGATTGTTGAGCCGTTCGCGCACCGTATCAATCTGGCTCGCATCACGCACCATAAAGCTGATGCCGTTGCCGGTGCGCGCCATATCGCCGATGGCAATATCATCCGCCGCGCCGGGCGAACCGCGCATTGCTTCGCGAATCGAACGTTCCATCGAATCGAGCCGCTCTTTGCGCACGTCATTTACATCGGCTTCGAGCAAAATGTGGCTGCCCCCCGCAAGGTCGAGCCCCAGATTGACCGGCGGGCGCATTTTTTCGGGGATGAAGCGGATAGCCGATGCCGGAATGAAGGTCGGCAGTGCCAGCAACAGGCCGCCAATCAACACAATCCAGATCGAAATGACTTTCCAGCGCGGGAAATCAAGCATGGTAAAGACTTTCGATTAATCGTTGGCGGGCTTGGCCTTGGCGTCGATAACGTCAGACAGGGTCGAACGCACGACCTTTACTTTGACGCCGCTCGCCACCTCAACCTCGGCATAATCATCGTCGATCTTGGTGATTTTGCCGACGACGCCGCCCGCTGTGACCACCGTGTCGCCGCGCGTCGCTGCGGCGATTTTCGCTTGATGCTCCTTCATCCGCCGCTGCTGCGGGCGGATCAGCAGGAAATAAAATACCGCAAAAATCAGGAGCAGCGGCAGCACATTCATCATGAAGGCGCTGGTGCCGCTGCCTGCGGCCTGCGCCAGAAAAAGGGTCGATGTCATCGTCGAAAGCCTTGGTTACGCAGCCGCGCGCATTTGGCGCGATGCTGGATGGATAGGGGCCGGGGGACGCTACGCCCCCCAATCGATGCGATATGGGGCGCAACGCCACCGCGTGCAAGGCCGCGCGCCTAGCATTGGTGCGGGCGCTGCGCAATCGGCGCGTTCAGCCGTGGCGAAAGACAGGCTGGGAGCCGCGCCAGACACTTTCACCGCTTGCATCGCGCGCAACGCGCGTTTAGAGGGCGCGCTCCGGTCGGGACGTAGCGCAGCCTGGTAGCGCATCACACTGGGGGTGTGGGGGTCGGAGGTTCGAATCCTCTCGTCCCGACCAATTTTCCAAAATCAACGTTACACGCGCACCGGATGTTAAAGCATCCGCGCATGTGCCGGTTCGCCCGTTAGCCCCTGTCCTACATATAACCAAATAGGTTATAGTTCATGCTTCACACAACCAAGGAGGCATGAAATGGCGATTTTGGAAGCCCTGATCGGGCCGATTGCCCAGCTGATCGATAAAATCATTCCCGACCCGGCGGCGCGTGATCGGGCAAAGCTTGAACTGCTGAAAACGCAGGGCAGTCAGGAAATGGAAACGCTGAAAACGCAATTATCCGCAATAGTGGCGGAGGCGCAATCGAGCGACCCGTGGACCAGCCGCGCGCGGCCCAGTTTCCTCTATGTCATGTATGCGCTGCTGCTCTGGGCCATTCCCATGGGGTTGATCGCGGCGGTGCAGCCCGAAACCGCGCGCGGCATTGCGGGCGGCATGAACGCATACCTCTCCGGCATTCCCGAACCGCTCTATGCACTGTTCGGCACCGGCTATCTTGGTTACACCGCCGCGCGGACGTGGGGCAAAATCAAAGGCGTCGAAGCGAGCGTTTAGGCGATTAGCGCGGCGCGCACGGCATCCACCGCCGCTGCCGCCGCGCCGCCATCCGGCCCGCCGCCCTGCGCCATGTCGGGGCGGCCACCGCCACCCTGTCCGCCGAGCGCGGCCACCGCGACTTTGACGAGGTCAACCGCGCTCCACCGCGCGCGCGCATCCGCGCTGACCCCAATGGCAACCGATGCCCGCCCATCATTGACCGCGACGAGCATGACGATGCCGCTGCCCAGCGCCTTTTTCATCTCATCCACCGCCGAACGCAGCTCCTTTGGGTCGAGCCCCTCGACAATCTGGGCAAGAAAGGCAGCATCGCCAATTTGTTCGGCCGCCGCGCCGCCGCCCGACGCACCGCCGCCCATCGCCAGCGCTTTTTTGACATCGGCGAGGTCGCGTTCTGCCCGTCGCAAAGCGTCGCTGAGCGCCGCAACCCGGCTCGGCACCTCTTCTGCTGTGGTTTTGAGCGTCGATGCCGCAGCCTTGAGCGCCTCATCACGCCCCTTCAGCCACAGTCGCGCGCCCTCCCCGCTCAACGCCTCAATCCGGCGAACGCCAGAGGAAACCGCGCTTTCGGAGATTATTGTAACGAGACCAATATCGCCCAACGCCCGCACATGGGTGCCGCCGCACAGTTCGACCGAATAGGGCGCATCGCCGCCCTCTCCCATCGAAAGGACGCGCACTTCGTCGCCATATTTTTCGCCGAACAGCGCCATCGCGCCCGCCGAAATTGCATCGTCCGGGGCCATCAACCGCGTTGCCACCGCGCCATTGGCGCGGATTTGCGCGTTCACGTCCGCCTCTACGGCGGCCAATTCGTCCGCCAACACGGCTTTGGGGTGCGAGAAATCGAAACGCAGTCGGTCGTGCGCGACAAGACTGCCCTTTTGCGTCACATGCGGCCCAAGGTGCTGGCGCAAGGCCGCGTGCAGCAGATGCGTCGCGCTATGGTTCGCGCGCAGGG
>CAUJJQ010000046.1 GCA_963205285.1 Pseudomonadota bacterium
AATTGCAGCTGTTCGGGAGGGGTCTCTGCTTCGTCCGCCGCGGTGCCGGGCCGCATATCATCATCGCGGCGTAACGAGATACTGGCACCATTCCAGCGCACGCGCATTGGTCCCCACCCGCCTGCGCGCATCAGGTATAAATCGCTCTGCGCCAGTCGTTCGAGGAAATCGGGGATAGGGCGGGTCAACTGCACCTCTATTACCCGGCTGGTCATCGCGCGGATCGAGCGGATATGCGTGGCGTCGAGCGGTGATGCATCGCCCAGCGACCCGAGCCGCTGGCGCAACATCGCCGCAACATCGCCTGCCGTTACAGTCCGTCCATCAACCCAATGCGCGTCGCGCAGGCGGAAAATATAGCTGCGGCCATCGTCAATCACCGTCCACCGCTCGGCCAGCCCCGATTCGACTTGGCCATCGCCCGACAGGGTGACGAGTCCCTGGCCAATGGCATCTGCATATAGCCGGTCAGCCATCGACCATGGCGCGCCGGTGCGCGCGATATTGCGGTGCAGATTGCCGATGGCGGTGACGCGCGGCGCACCATCGTCGATGCCGATACCGCAGGCGCTTAGCGACATGGCGACGGTAAGGAATGTGCAAAGGGCAGATGCACGGATCAGCGCCCGACGCCCCCCGGTATGGCGGCTGTCGGCACCGCTGGCGTCAGGACGCGGCGGTGCCCTTTCGCTGTCGCTCGGGAATTTTCCGGGCAAATGCCCCCCGGTGTGGCGGCTGTTGGCAACGCTGGCATCGGGACGCGGCGGTGCCCCTTCGCTGTCGCTCGGGAATTTTCCGGGCAAATGCCCCCCGGGCATTTGCTGATTCCGGAAAATTGGTGCGGACGGCGGGACTCGAACCCGCACTTCCTTGGGAAAACGGATTTTAAGTCCGCTGCGTCTACCGATTCCGCCACGTCCGCCCATGGCCGTCCTGTCGCAGCAAGATGCGTATTGAGCAAGCGCGCAGTGCGCGCCCAAGCCACAAATTTGGCCGACAGCTTTTGCCGGTCAGTCCGCGTTGAGCCGTTGACGGATTTCCCGTCCGGCCTTGAAATGGACGACCCGCTTGGCGGGCACCGCAACGCTCGCCCCAGTGCGCGGGTTGCGCCCGGTGCGGGATGCACGAGCGCGCGTTGAAAAACTGCCAAATCCGCGCAGCTCGACCCGGCCACCCCTGGCCAGATGGTCGATGATGCTGTCGAAGAATATGCCGACAATCGTTTCGATGTCATTGTGCCGCAGCGCCGGGTTGGCGTCGGCGAGTTGCTGAACCAGCTGGGAGCGGATCATATATTTCTCGTCCCTCTATAAATGCTCCGACCACAGGACATGGCAGGCAAGGTTGCGACCCGGCATGTCCCCCACCTCAAAACGATTGTCGGGCGCAGCAACGCTAGGTCGAACGGCGTCGGCGTCAAATATAAAGCAAGGCGTCGGTTAATCAAGTATTGTCACCTATTCATATGTTTCGCCATTTCGTTATGGAATTTCAAAAGAAAAGGGCCGCCTTTTCGGGCGGCCCTTCTTTCAAAAACTCGGTATGTTGAACCGATTAGCCTTCGCGCTTGGCCTTCAATGCCTCGCCAAGGATGTCGCCAAGCGATGCGCCCGAATCGGACGAACCATATTGTTCGACTGCCTGCTTTTCCTCGGCAATCTGCATCGCCTTGACCGAGAAATTGGGCTTCTTGGAACGGTCGAAGCCGATGACCATTGCATCGAACTTCTGCCCAACCTGGAAACGTTCGGGGCGTTGTTCGTCGCGGTCGCGGCCAAGGTCGGTCCGCTTGATAAAGCCCGTCGCACCGCTGTCGCCGCCCTGTACTTCGAGCCCGCCATCGCGAACTTCGAGCACGGTAACGGTGACGATGTCGTTCTTTTTGAGCGTGGTGCCGGTTGCGGCAGGGCCCGTTGCAACGGCTGGGGCACCCTTTTCAAGCTGCTTCATGCCGAGTGAAATGCGTTCTTTTTCGACATCGACATCAAGCACGACGGCGGTGACCGTTTCGCCCTTGCGATGCAGGTTGAGCGCGTCTTCACCCGAAATGCCCCACGCAATATCGGACATGTGGACCATGCCATCGACATCGCCCGGCAGGCCGATGAACAGACCAAATTCGGTGGCGTTCTTGACTTCGCCTTCGACCGTCGAGCCAACGGGATGATTGCTGGCAAAGCTTTCCCACGGGTTCGACTGCGCTTGCTTGAGGCCGAGGCTGATACGGCGCTTGTCGCTGTCCACTTCGATGATGGTGACTTCGACTTCCTGGCTGGTCGAAACGATCTTGCCGGGATGGACGTTCTTTTTCGTCCAGCTCATTTCCGAAACATGGACCAGACCTTCGATGCCCGGTTCGAGTTCGACGAAGGCACCATATTCGGTGATGTTGGTGACGCGGCCCGAGAATTTGCCATGCAGCGGATATTTGGCTTCGGCCCCTTCCCACGGATCGCTTTCAAGCTGCTTCATGCCCAGCGAAATGCGCTGCGTGTCGCGGTTGATGCGGACGATCTGTACGCGCACCGAATCCCCGATGTTGATGACTTCATTGGGGTGGTTGACGCGCTTGTAGCTCATGTCGGTGACGTGCAGCAGGCCATCGATGCCACCCAGATCAACGAAGGCGCCATAGTCGGTGATATTCTTGACGACGCCCTCAATAATCTGCCCTTCGGCCAGATTTTGAATGAGGCCGCTGCGCTGTTCAGCGCGGGTTTCTTCCAAAATGGCACGACGCGAGACGACGATATTGCCACGACGACGATCCATTTTGAGGATTTGGAACGGCTGCGGCAGGTCGATCAGCGGCTGCACATCGCGCACCGGGCGGATATCAACCTGGCTGCCGGGCAGGAAGGCCACAGCGCCGCCCAGATCCACGGTGAAGCCACCCTTGACGCGGCCAAAGATGACGCCTTCGACGCGCCCTTCATTGGCAAATTCGGTTTCCAAACGATCCCAGGCGGCTTCGCGGCGCGCGCGGTCGCGGCTCAACATCGCTTCGCCCATCGCGTTTTCGACGCGGTCAACAAAGACTTCCACTTCGTCGCCGACGTTTAACTCAGCCTTTTGACCCGGTGCGGCAAATTCGCGCAGCGGCACGCGGCCTTCGCTCTTTAAGCCGACGTCAATGATGGCGAGGTCATTTTCAATCGCGGTGATAGTGCCCTTGACCACGCGGCCTTCAAACTGCGTGTCGGCACCGCCAAGGCTGTCATTCAAAAGCGCGGCAAAATCATCGCGCGTCGGGTTAGCCGTAGAGGCCATAGGGTTGGTTTCCTTTAACAATATTTCCGGCCAAGCGGTTGGTTCCGCTGGTCTTATTGGCCGAACTGCCACGGCGGCCGCATGCCATCCGCAGCATCCAATCAAAGCCGACCATCAAAGCAAACTGGTTGCGCTGGGATGGCGCAATATGACGTTCACCATGGGGGAAGGCCCGACGGACGGGCGCGCGCTTAGGCTGGTTTTGGTAAAAATGCAAGGAAATCCTAGCCGATGCTTGCGCCTAATAGGCGGCTCGGTTGTGCAGGTAGATAGATGCTATCTCGGTCTCAATCGCTTCCT
>CAUJJQ010000047.1 GCA_963205285.1 Pseudomonadota bacterium
ATGGCGGTTTCGGCAGCGATGTGCTGCGTGACGGACGGGGCGATAATCGCCACGATAATGACCGTCGCTGGGATCGTAACGACCGGAACGACCGCTGGGACCGGAACGACCGCTGGAACCGCAACGATCGGTATGACCGCGACCACAATCGCTGGAACCGCGACTGGCGCGCCGATCGGCGCTATGACTGGCAGGGCTATCGCGCGCGCAACCGCCATATCTATCACTGGGGGCAATATTATTCGCCCTATCGCGATTGGCGCTATCGTCGCCTCACCATCGGCTTTTCGCTCTGGCCAATGTTTTATTCCGAACGTTATTGGATCAACGACCCCTGGTCTTACCGCCTGCCCGATGTCTGGGGGCCGTATCGCTGGGTGCGTTATTATGATGATGCGCTGTTGGTTGATGTCCGCACCGGCGAAGTGGTGGACGTTATCAACAGCTTCTTCTGGTAGATTTTACTTTTATATCAAAAATATACATGCCCCGTCCTGCCACATGGTGGGGCGGGGCTTGCCCATTGCCTATCTTTGTAGTCGATAATGCTTGCGCTTGCGCCCATGTGACGGCAGTTTCCGCGCCATCGAAAACAGGGGGAATCGCAGAGCATGATCGCTGCATGGGTGAAAAGCGCCGCATATGCGCTAGCTTCGGGTTTGACACTGGCGCTGGCGGTACCAGCGGCGGCGCAGAATGTGCAGGTCATTCACGCCGGTCACATCATATCCGATGCCGCCGCCGGAATTTCCGGGCCCGCAACGATTACCGTCACCGATGGGCGCATCACCGCGATTGCCAATGGCCTGCAACCCGCGCCGGATGGGGCGACCCTCATCGACTTATCGACCAAAACGGTGCTGCCCGGCCTTATCGATTTGCACGTCCATTTGTCCGGTGACCCCGGCGGCGAGTTTTGGCGTGAGGCGGTGGATCCCGACGAATGGGGGGTGATCATCGGCACGCGCAATGCCGCGCGCACCATCCATGCTGGTTTCACCACGGTACGTGATGCGGGGAGCGCGCGGCAGGTTGGCTTTGTCCTGCGCCGCGCGACGGCGGAGGGAATTATCCCCGGCCCGCGCATCATTTCGGCTGGCCCCGCGCTGTCGATTGTCGGCGGCCATGGCGATGTTTCCGGCTTTCGGGAGGATGTGATCCACGCGCTGTCCAGCGGCTTTACCTGCACCGGCGCGGTCGAATGCGCCGAACGGGTGCGCGAAGCGTCGCGCGCGGGCAGTGATGTCATCAAAATCACCGCAACCGGCGGCGTCCTGTCCCAGCAGGGTCGCGGGCTGGAGGCGCATTTCACCGCCGAGGAAATGACCGCCATCGCCACCACGGCCCATTCGCTCGGCCTGCGGGTTATGGCGCATGCGCATGGCGCACGCGGCATCGAAGCCGCCGCCGCAGCCGGTATCGATTCAATCGAACATGGCACCTTCCTCGACGAAGCGGGTGCGCGGGTGATGGTCGAACATGGCACATACCTCATCCCCACATTGCGCGCGTTGACGCAGGTGCGCGACGGGTTGGGGCATGGCATTTATACCGCCACCGTTGAAACCAAGATCCGCGAAACCTTGGGTCATCTGGGGGAAAATATCCGCATCGCACAACGGCTGGGTATCCCCGTCGCCTTTGGTACCGATGCCGGGGTTTTCCCGCATGGCCAGAATGCGCAGGAGTTTCAACTGATGGTCGATGCGGGGATGACCCCGCGCCAAGCGCTGGCCAGTGCGACGACGGTTGCGGCACGCCTGCTCGGCCTCGACAATGAAATCGGGCGACTGGCGGTCGGCTATTCGGCCGACATCATCGCGGTCGATGGCGACCCGACGGCTGACGTCCGCACATTAGAAGCGGTGCGCTGGGTGATGGTGCGTGGCCGGGTTGCACCCTAATGACCACTTACTTGCATGCCACATCGTAACTGTTATATCGCAACAACACAGTAAAGAGAGGGTCTTCCAAAATGTCTTTCCCCCGTTTGCGTCTGGCCTTGTTGCTGGGCATCGCTGCGCCTTTGGCGCTCACCACTCCGGCAATGGCACAAAATGCTCCCGCCACCCCCGCCGCCCCCACATCTGCCACAACGGCCGCCACCAACCCCGCGCATGACGCGCTGTGGCAATTATTTCATGACAGTGATGAGGATAGTCTGCGGCGCAACCCAATCGCCGGGCTATTCCGTGGCGATTTGCGCTATGCCGACAGTCTGGGCGACAATATCACCGATGCCTATCTGGATGGCGAACAGCGCGCGGCAGAAAGCGAACGCGACCGGCTGGCAGCGATTGATCGCAACGCACTGAACCCGACCGATCAGATCGCCTATGATGTTTTTCAATATAATAACGCCGAAACATTGCGTTTCCTGACGCCCGAAATGCGCGCGCTGACCGTGGTTCGCCCGATCAACCATTTCTTTGGCATCCACACATTCTACCCCAATTTTGCCAGCGGCAGGGGCGGCGCGCCGTTCAACACGGTGACCGATTATGAAAATAACATCAAACGCCACCATGATTTTGCCGTCTATATCGACCGGGCGATTGGCCGTTTCCGCGAGGGTATGGCATCGGGCGTCGTCGAAACGCGGCTGACCATCAATAATGTCATCACCCAGCTCGACACCCAATTGGCCCAGTCAATCGAGGAATCGCCCTATTGGGGCCCGACCAGCGTCTTCCCGGCGAGCTTTACCGACGCGCAAAAGGCCGAGGCGACAGCGGCATTGCGCGCGTCGCTCACCAATGAAGTATTTCCTGCGCTGACCCGGTTGCGCGATTTCCTGCGCAACGAATATCTGTCGCATGCCCGCGAAGGGCAGGGGTTGATGTATATGCAGGGCGGGCCGGAGCTATACCGCGCGCTGGTGCGGCAGAATACGACGCTCGACCTTGATCCTGAAACCATCCACCAAACCGGGCTTAGCGAAGTGGCGCGGATTCGCGGTGAAATGGAACGCATCAAGCAACAGGTCGGCTTTACCGGCACGTTGGAAGAGTTTTTCAACCATCTGCGCACCGACCCGCAGTTCAAGGAAGCATCGCGCGAATCATTGACCCAGCGTTATTATGCGGTGGGCAGAGAGGTGGATCAGCGGGTGGGTCAGCTATTTTCCACCCTGCCACGCTCCGCGCTCGAAATCCGGCCGTATGAGGAATATCGCGAACGGTTCGAAGCGGGTGGCAGCTATGAAAGCGGCACCCCCGATGGCGCGCGGCCGGGGCGTTTTTACTTCAACGCCTATGACCTGCCGAGCCGCACAACGCCCGGCATCACCACCCTCTACCTGCACGAAGGGGCACCGGGCCACCATTTCCAGATCAGCCTCGCTCAGGAAAATGAGGCTTTGCCCAATTTCATGCGCTTTGGCGGCAACACCGCTTATGTAGAAGGCTGGGCGCTCTATGCCGAAACGCTGGGTTATGACATGCACATGTTCGACGACCCCTACCAACATTTCGGCACGCTGTCGGACGAGATGTTGCGCGCGATGCGGCTCGTCGTTGACACCGGCATCCATGCCAAGGGTTGGACGCGCGATCAGGCGATCGAATATATGCTGTCCAATTCGGACATGGGGCGCACCGATGCTACGGCTGAGGTTGAACGCTATATCGCCATTCCGGGACAGGCGCTCGCCTATAAAACGGGTGCTATGACCATCCAGCGTCTGCGCCGTCAGGCCGAAAGCGAATTGGGCGCGAATTTCGACATTCGCGAATTTCACGCCCAAGTGCTGGGGACAGGCGCGCTGCCGCTCCCCGTGCTCGAAGCCAAAATCCAGCGCTGGATTGCCGATGTAAAGGCGGCGCACGCCGAACATAGCGGGCATTGATGCGATAAAGCCCCCCGCCCCGTGTTGCGGGGGCAATGACAAGCCTGAGGGGCAGCGGCGCGCAAACCAACGCATCGCTGCCCCCTTCGCTTTTGCTTGCCATTCAGCGCATTGCGCCTATCCTTTCCGCCCATGGGCGTGGTCGCAGCCGTCAGGCCAAAGGATATTTTCACCGCCGGTGAATGGGCGGCGCTGACCCGCGTGTCGGCGTGGCGCGGGTTGTGGATGGTTGCCCACGCATGGGGCAGCACAGCCATCATCATCGCCATCGCGCTGTGGGTCGGCCATTGGATAGCCTTT
>CAUJJQ010000048.1 GCA_963205285.1 Pseudomonadota bacterium
CAGCTCGACATTTATGATGCGATAGAGCCTGAACTGCGCGATGCATGCGAAGACGTCATCCTGAACAGGGGCGCGCCCGAAGGCTGTGGCTATGAAACCGCCACCGAACGATTGATCGCACTGGCAGAGCGTTTTCGCGGCACATCCCCCGAAGCCGAAAAAGCAGCAGAGGAATGGCGCGGTTGGCCGGTGGGCCGCCGGTTAGAACATGCGCTGGTCAAGGGAATTGACGCCCATATCGTCCCCGATACGGAGGAAGCGCGACTGGCTGCGATAGAGGCGAAACAGCGCCCGATCAGCGTTATTGAAGGGCCGCTGATGGACGGGATGAATGTCGTCGGCGACCTGTTTGGTTCGGGCAAAATGTTCCTGCCGCAAGTGGTCAAATCGGCGCGGGTGATGAAAAAAGCCGTAGCGCACCTCATTCCCTTTATCGAAGCGGAAAAGGAAGAAGGGGCACGCGCCAAGGGTCGTATTGTCATGGCAACAGTCAAAGGCGATGTGCATGATATCGGCAAAAACATCGTCGGCGTCGTCCTTCAGTGCAATGGCTATGAAGTGATCGACCTTGGCGTGATGGTGCCATGGTCGGAAATTTTGAAGGCGGCGAACGAGAATGACGCCGATATGATCGGGCTGTCGGGGTTGATCACCCCCAGTCTCGATGAAATGGTGACGGTGGCAGAGGAAATGGGCCGCGCCAAAATGACCATGCCCCTGCTAATTGGCGGGGCAACGACATCCAAAGTACATACTGCGCTGCGCATCGACCCTGCCTATGATGGGCCGGTTATTCACGTGCTCGATGCCAGTCGTGCGGTGGGGGTGGCGACCACTTTGGTTAGCGAAGGGGGCAGCGCGCACTTTGTTGCGGAAGTTGCCAGCGACTATGCGCACGTCCGCGCGGTACGGGAGGGTAAGGGGCAAAGTGTGCTCGCCACACTCGACGATGCGCGTGCCAACGGTTTTGTCGCTGACATGCACATCAAACCACCGCCGCCCGAGCAACCAGGTATTCACAGCTTTGATGATTGGGATCTGGCCGACCTTGTCGACCATTTCGACTGGACGCCCTTTTTCCGGGCGTGGGAATTGGCCGGCACTTACCCCAATATTCTGGATGATAAGATTGTCGGCGAAAGCGCACGAGACCTTTTCGCCGATGCGCAGGCGATGCTGGACAAAATCGTCAGCGAAAAATGGCTGACCGCGCGCGGCGTCGCGGGGCTATGGCCGTGCCGTCGCGATGGCGACGATGTAATCGTCCATCTGGAGGATGAGGAACATCTGCGCCTGCCCTTTTTGCGCCAACAAATCAAAAAGCGCGAAGGGCGTGCCAATATGTGCCTTACTGACTTTATCGATGTCGACGGCGACTGGATCGGCGGTTTTGCCGTCGGTATCCATGGCGCGGAACCGCATCTCGAACGGTTCCGGTCCAATAAGGACGACTATAGCGACATACTGCTAAAGGCGCTGTGCGACCGCTTTGCCGAAGCCTTTGCCGAACGGTTGCATGCGCATGTCCGCCGTGTCCTGTGGGGATATGCACCGGGCGAACAACTGACCAACGAAGCATTGATAAAGGAGGAATATCGCGGGATCCGCCCGGCTCCTGGTTATCCCGCCTGTCCCGACCATAGTTTGAAGCCAATTTTGTTCGACATGCTCGGCGCAACGGCACGTGCAGGCATCACATTGACCGACCATTTTGCAATGCTGCCAACCGCTGCTGTTTCGGGCTTCTATTTCGGGCATCCAGAGGCTGCATATTTCGGGGTGGCCCGCATTGGTGAAGAACAATTGGCCGAATATGCTGTACGGCGCGGGGTCGATCTGGAGCAGGCACGGCGCTGGCTGCGTCCCAATTTGGATTAGACTCAAAGGGTAAATGCGCTTGTCCAAAGGTAAAATACACGCGCATATACGCGCCATGTCTGCGACCCGTGCCCTTATCGCCCTTTCACTCGTCAGCGTTGCCGCGCCAGCTGCTGCGCAGGGGGTCAGCGTTCCCGAACTTGGCCGCCGCTTTTCCAGCGTACAGCAGGCCGTCGATGCGATTGGGGTGGGGGAAGGGACCGTGCTGCTCGCCCCCGGCATATACCGCGAATGCGCAGTGCAGACCCAAGGCGTGGTGCATTTTGAAAGCGCGGAACCGGGTCGCGCCATATTTGATGGCGTGGCGTGTGAAGATAAGGCTGCGCTTGTGCTGCGTGGCAATGGCGCGAGTGTTGCTGGCATCGTCTTCCAAAATATCGCAGTGCCCGACCTCAACGGTGCCGGCATAAGGCTCGAGCAGGGCAACCTCGATGTTAGCCAAAGCCTTTTTCGCAATTCGGAACAGGGGATTTTAACCGGTCCCGATCCGGCCGCCACCATTCGGATCGACCGTTCGACCTTTTCTGGGCTGGGGCGTAATGATGGTGGGCCGTCACATTCGCTGTATGTCGGCGATTATGCACAGGTGATTGTTACCCGGTCACGCTTTGAGCGCGGCACCGGCGGCCATTATGTCAAAAGCCGTTCGCCGCGCATCCGCATTGCGGATTGCAGCTTTGACGATACGCTGGGCCGTGAAACCAACTATATGATTGACCTTCCTGCAGGCGCTACCGGAGAAATCAGCGGCAATTTCTTTGTTCAGGGTGCGAACAAGGAAAATTATTCGGCATTTATTGCGGTCGCGGCGGAGGCGCAGGATCACAGCAGCGCGGGGTTGTCCATCCATGACAATGTCGCGCGTATTGGTGATAACATAAATCGCACGAGCGTCTTTGTCGCCAATTGGTCGGGACAGCGCCTCGTCTTGGGTGCCAATCAGCTGGGGCCCAGCCTGGGCGCGTACGAAGCGCGCTAATCGGTATATCGCCGTTCGGCAGGGTCTTGACCTTTGCGTATACAGCACTTACTTACATCGATGTCGGTAAGTGCGGTGTTGGGC
>CAUJJQ010000049.1 GCA_963205285.1 Pseudomonadota bacterium
CTGCATTGCTCGGGGTCGGTGCGCCACCGAGCAATGCAGCAACATATAATTTGCCATCGGCGGCGGCTTCGATTTCAAATGGGAACAGGCGCCCGCCGGCGGCCAGATGCGCATTTGTTTCACCACGACGGTCCGCAATCCCCACCACCATATGCGCGTCGGCGAAAACGGGGTTCAATCTCGCAAGAATCGACCAAGCCTCGACACGATTCATCGGATGGTCGAGCGCGCGCGACGCCTCCGCCAACGCACGGTTCAACCGTTCGGGCGACGCCGAATGGCTAATATCGGGATGCCGCTCTCGGATTACAGTCTCCACAACGGCGAGGTCCGCACGCAACTCGTCGGGCGTAAAGCGGCGTTCTTCCGTGCCATATCCCGGTGTCGAGACCGCCAATGCGGCTAACGCAAGCAGCTTGTATCGATCCAGTTTCATTTCAAATCCTCCGCCAGCTGTCGAGCACCGCTGCAACCGGCATCGCTATGACGCCTCATCAGATAAGAAACAATTTACTATATATGCATTTTATATTAAGATTGATGTTAATGCTGTCATCTGACGACCTGCAGTTTTTTGTGACGCTCGAACGAGCGCCGTCGTTTGCGGCTGCGGCGCGGGCCATGTCGGTGAGCCCACCGGCGGTCACCCAACGTCTGCGCGGGATCGAACAGCGGTTGGGCGTGCGATTATTCCACCGTAATCCACGTGGGGTCAGCGTCACAGACGAAGGCGCGTTATTGGCAGAACGCGCGGCAGATATACTTGCTGGCCTGGACGAACTGGCTGACCAACTGGGTGAACGCGGTAACCGGGTGCGCGGCCATTTAAGGGTCGCTGCCGCGTCAGGGTTCGGGCGACGCTATGTGGCCCCCGTGGTCGCTGCCTATCGCCGCACCTTTCCCGATGTGCGCATATCGCTTCATTTGTCCGACAACCCCTTGCGCCTGCGGCCAGAAGCGTGGGACGTCATCATCCATGTCGGTCAATTACCGATGCTTGACCTGCAATTGATCACCCTCGCGCCCAACCGGCGCATCCTTTGCTGTGCACCAGCCTACCTCTACCAGCAAAGGCCGCCCGAAACGCCAGCCGATCTCGCATCGCACGCATGCCTGACACTGGTGGAAAATGACGATGATTTTACGCTGTGGCGTTTGCGATCACAGGTGGATGAGGCGACTATTCGAATCAATTCGCCGCTTGCCAGCAATGACGGCGAAACCATAAAGATGTGGGCAATCGACGGGCTTGGTATCCTTATCCGATCCGAATGGGACGTAGCGGATGACCTTGCCGCCAAACGATTGGTCAGAATTTTGCCCGGATGGGCACCGCTCGACGCGCCGGTTGTCGCGCTGCTGGCGTCAAAAAGCGGGCGGGCCGCACGCAGTCGGCATTTTATCGAGCACATGCAAGCTGCCCTCTCCCCAATACCATGGCGCACAAGGCGCGGGGAAGGCGATGCTGCGGCCTAGAGTGATTTCAAGCGAAATGGGACATTTCGTGGCTCGGAAATCACGGCACGCAAGAATATTGATTTCAAGCGAAATGGGACATTTCGTGGCCCGGAACTCACGGCAAGCAAGAATATTGATTTCAAGCGAAATGGGACATTCCGTGGCTCGGAAATCACGGCAAGCAAGAATATTGATTTCAAGCGAAATGGGACATTTCGTGGCCCGGAAATCACGGCAAGCAAGAATATTGATTTCAAGCGAAATGGGACATTTCGCGGCCCGGAAATCACGGCAAGCAAGAATATTGATTTCAAGCGAAATGGGACATTTCGCGGCCCGGAAATCACGTCACGCAAGCGCATGTAGAGCCGGTCTCGATTCAATCTAATCGAAACAGGCACTAATCCCCGTAGAGCGCGGCGATCTTATCGGCATAGACATTTTTGAGCACATGCCGCCGGATCTTGAGGCTCGGCGTCATTTGTTCATTTTCGATGGTGAAGGGTTCGTCGGCAAAGTCGAACCGGCGCACTTTTTCCACGACGCTCAGCCCGCCATTCACCCTGTCCACCGCCGCGCGCACCGCGCCGCGAAACGCCTCATGCTCGCGCAATAGCTTCATATCGCCGGGTAAGCCCGCCGCCGCCGCCCATTCGGCGGCCCATTCGGCATCGGGCACGATGATGGCGACGACATGCGGCCTTTTGTCCCCATAAATCATCGCTTGGGCAATTTCGGATTGGAGCGTCAACATACCCTCCACCCGTTGCGGGGCGACATTATCCCCCTTGTCATTGACGATGATGTCTTTCTTGCGATCGGTGATGCAGATGCGCCCGGCATCGTCAAAATGGCCGATGTCGCCGGTGTGCAGCCACGGCCCTTTGTCGGGTTCAGCCGGGTCGGGGATGAGGACGCGCGCGCTTTCGGCGCTGTTGCGCCAATAACCGTGCATCACCAATTCGCCGCGCACCAAAATCTCCCCGTCTTCGGCGATTTTAACCTCTGTATTTTTGAGCGGCGGGCCAACGCTGTCCATGCGGATGCCCGCTGCCGGACGGTTGCAGGATATGACCGGCCCCGCTTCTGTCTGACCATAGCCTTGGAGGAGGGTGAGGCCGATGCCATGAAAGAAAATGCCAATGTCGGGGTTCAGCGGCGCGCCGCCCGACACCATCGCCTTTAACCGCCCGCCAAAACGGCCACGGATTTTGGGGCGGAACAGCCGGTTGACCAGTGCATTGACCGGCCGGTCGCGCAGCCGCATCCGCCCATCATAATCGCGCTGACCGACGCGCAGCGCCTGCGCCAGCATGATATTGGCGAGCTTACCCTGTTTTTCGACCGCCTTTATCATCCGCGCGCGAATGACTTCGAACAGGCGCGGCACCACCACCATCACCGTCGGGCGCACTTCCTCTATGTTCGAGACGAGTTTCTCCAGCCCCTCGGCGTAGTATATCTCTGCCGCGACGCTGAGCGGCAAAAACTGTCCGCCACTATGTTCATAGGCATGGCTGAGCGGGAGGAAGGATAGGAAGATTTCGTCGCCCAGTCCGAAATCCTCATCCAAAACAGCCGCCGCCCCCTCCGCATTATGGAGGATGGCGCCATGATGCTGGCACACCCCGCGCGGCGCGCCGCCGGTGCCCGATGTGTAGATGATGCAGGCCAGATCCCCGCGTCCGGTCGCATCAGCGCGCGTGCGCAAATCACGCTGCGCCGCTGCATCATCCGCGCTGGACAGGCAATCATCCCAAACAAGGATGCGGACATTGCCCTGTTGTTCGACCTTGAACGCTTCCATGACGATGACAAAGTCGAGGTTGGCCCGCAGCGCCGCCGGCATCAGCGCGCGCGCCAATTTTGCGGTCGAAACAATCGCCCCGCGCGCACCCGAATTGTCGATGATATGCTGATGATCGCGTTCGGTATTGGTGGTGTATGTGGGCACGGTGACACAGCCCGCCCCCATGATCGCCATGTCCGCCATCAGCCATTCAGGCCGGTTTTCGGAAACCAGAACAATGCGATCGCCATCCGCCATCCCCATGGCGCGCAGACTTTGCGCCAGATTGGCGACACGCTGCCCCGCATCGCGCCACGAAATGCTTTGCCATTGCCCGTCGGCTTTGCGCCATAAAAAGGGCGCATCACCGCCCGCATCGACCCGCGCCAGAAACAGCGCGACAAGGTTAGAAAAACCGTCAATCTGCTGCGGTTTTGGCATGTAACATCCCCAGGGCCGATGCTGAAACCGGGGCTGGCGGCCCCGCATGTTCGGCATCTTAGCAAGTGAATCGGGCGCGACAAGCGTCGACAATTTCTGCTGGCAGGCGGGCGGCATGGGCGATATGTCGCAGCACCATGACCCAGATGCATGACGCTACGGCCACAGCCGATACCACCGCCAAATCCGCCCGCGACATGACCTATGCGCGCTACCTCTCGCTCGACACTTTGCTCGGCGCGCAACAGCCGATGTCGGATGAGGATGATGAGCTGCTGTTCATCATCATCCATCAAACCAAGGAATTATGGCTGAAACAGATGATCCGCGAACTGTCGCTGGCGCGTGCGCAGGTGGCGGCGGACGCACTGGTGCCCGCGTATAAAGCAATGGCCCGTGTGTCACGAATTCAGGCGGTTATGACCCAAAGCTGGGACATATTATCAACCATGACGCCCGCCGATTACAGCCGCTTTCGGGGCGGATTGGGGACAAGTTCGGGCTTTCAGTCTGACCAGTTCCGCACCATCGAATATATGCTGGGGCTGAAGGACGCGGGCTTTTTGAAATATCAGGACGACCGCCCGGCGGCACAGGCGGCGATGCAGGCCGCAATCGACGCACCCAGCCTGTGGGACGTCGCCATTGCCGCTGTGGCGCGCGCTGGCATCCCCATCCCCGCTGAAGTTTTGGCCCGTGACGTGCGCCAGCCCTATACCCCGCATCCGGCGGTGGAGGCTGCGTTCCTGACGGTATATCGTGATACCGCGCGCTATTGGGAACTCTACCAGCTTGCCGAAAAATTGGTCGATCTCGATGATGCGATGGCGACATGGCGGCACAAACATGTGCTGACCGTCGAACGGATTATCGGGGGCAAGCGCGGTACCGGCGGGACGGCGGGGGCGGCCTATTTGCAGGCGACGCTGACCAAGCGCGCCTTTCCTGAGCTGTGGTCCCTAAGGACTCAGCTTTGAGCCATAAGCATCTGTTTTCGCGTGCCTTTGCCGCGGCGCCAGACCGCCACCATTTCGCCGCGCACAGCCACCATTTTTGGCCCGATGTATCGCGCGATGCGCAATTGGCGGCATGGGATGATGCGGCGCGCGCTGCGGACTTAAAATGGGACAAGGTGATGGGGCCACTCTGGGCCGAAGCGCAGCGCCACATTGCCCGGGAACTCGCGCTACCCGACCCCGCCACCATCGCCTTTGCCACCAATACGCATGATTTTCTGGTGCGGATTTTTGCCAGCCTGCCCGCCCGCGCTGCCGGTAAAGTCGCGCGCGTGCTGGCCAGCGATGGCGAATTTCACAGCTTTGCCCGCCAGATGCGCCGCTGGGTCGAAGCGGGGGAGGCAAAGCTCGACACCGCGCCGCCATCCACCATCGCTGATGTGGCCGAAAATGGCGAATATGACCTGATTTTTGTGAGCCAGGTGCAGTTCAACAGCGGACTGGTGCTAGGGGATGTTGCGCGGCTTGCAGCGCTTGCCAAGGCAGATGGGCCGTGGGTGGTGGTCGACGGTTATCATGGCTTTATGGCGCTGAATAATGACTTATCGGCCATAGCTGACAAAATCTTTTACCTTGGCGGCGGTTATAAATATGCGATGGCGGGCGAAGGAGTTTGTTTCCTCCACGCGCCCGATGGCTTTGCGCCGCGCCCCACCATCACCGGCTGGTTTGCCGCATTTGACCACCTGGCCGAAAGCGGGGGCGCATTGGGCTATGCGCCGGGCGGCGCGCGTTTTCTGGGCAGCACATTTGACCCGAGCGGGCTTTACAGGTTCAACGCGGTGCAGGCGATGCTGACGGCGGAGGGGCTGACCACCACCGCCATTTCGGCGCATGTGGCAAGCCTGCAAGCGCAGTTTATTCTGGCTGATGTGCTGCCGCAGTTTCGCCTGCTCAACCCGCTCGACGGTGGGCTGCACGCCCGTTTCCTCGCCTATCGGGGGGCGGGCGCAGGGGCACTGCATGATGCGCTCGCGGCGCGCCAGATACTGACCGATGTGCGCGGCGATGTGCTGCGCATCGGCTTTGCCATTTATCATGACGCGGCCGATGTTGCGGCGCTGATCGCGGCGCTGGGGGAAATTGACGCGGGTTAGTGGCGGGAAAGGCGAAAAAAAGAAGCTCGTACGCCCGCCCGCTCAGCTACACCCCGTCGTCGCCCCGCAGCTGTCGCATTTCAGGCAGGTGCCGTTGCGCACCAGCGTGAAGTTGGCGCATTCTCCGCAC
>CAUJJQ010000050.1 GCA_963205285.1 Pseudomonadota bacterium
ATGCGATGTCGACAGCAGCAGCGCCAAAGGCGCGCGCCTGCCATCCTGAAGTGCCGCGATAGGCGGGCACCGGCGTCGCATTGACCATGCTAGTGTGATAAATATCGCCGCGTCCCAGCGCGGTAAAAGTGACCTGCTGGCCAAGCGGGGTTAACCGGCGCAAGTCCCAGCGGGCGCTGGCAAACATGCGCTGCGTATCCTGCCCATCGGTGCGCAGCAGCGACAGCGAATTGGCCTGAAACAACCATTGCCCGCCGAGCAGCTGGTCATCCATCCGCTGGCGAAAATCGATGGCGGGCAGTGCAATCGGCTGTTGCCCCTGCGGGTCGGCGACGCGCAGGGTCTGCATCGCCCACCCCGCGATGGTGAGGTAGGATGACCCACCATTGCGCGCGACCATGACGGTATTGCGCAGCCGGTCATCGCGGCTGATGTCATAACGGCGCAGGAATGTCCGGTCGGTGGCGAGCCGTCCCGAAAAGCTGAGCGACCAGCGAGGGTCAAACTGAAAACCGCCGCTGGTATCGATATAGCCGCGAAGCTCATCACGCGCCGGTGTCGCCGTCGAACCGACCGGCACCAGCCGGCTATAAGTCGCATAACCCTGTACCCGCCATGCACCACGATCGGTCAGTCCGCGCAATTCCGCCTCCGCCATCGGGGCGGCATTTGAATAAATATGCGGGGTCAGCGTCAGGTCGCTATGTTCCGAGAAACGAAGATAATAGGGCAGGGCAAATTCGACGCCATTGGTGCGGTCGATGCGAATATCGGGAACGAGCAGCCCGCTGCCCGGCACACCGATCGCCGGGTGCGATAATAATGGCAGCGGAATGATCGGCAGACCGAATAATTCGATACGCGCGCCATCATAACGGATGCGATTGTGCGCGCGATCATAATAGACGCGCGCCGCGCGCACCTGCCAACTGGGGCTTTTGGGGCATCCGTCGGGGTCCTCGACAGCGCACGGGGTATAGGCGGCGCGGATCAATTCCATATCGCCGTTGGCCTGACGCGCGCCGCGATTGGCGGCGAGCCGCGCCTCATTATTGAAGACCACCAGCAGATTTTCGACCACCCCGTCACGCAGCGTGTCGGTCAGTTCGACCGAATCGCCATAGGCAGTGTCCCCGTCAGGGCCGGTCAGACGGACATTGCCGTTGGCGACCACTTGTCCGCTGGTGCGGTTCCAGGTGACGCTGTCTGCATGGAGCCGCCACCCCTGCCGTTCGAGAGCGACATCGCCGCTCGCCGTGAAGATATTGCTGTTCTGGTCAAAATCGACATGCTCAGCCGAAAAATTGAGCGTTTCATCAGCGCTCGCCGGGGCAGCGTTGGTGGGTGTTTGCGCGTTTGCGCCTGCATCTTGCGCTGTCACCGGCATGGCCCAACCCAAGGTCAGCACCGCCGGCAATATAGGCAAAAGGCGGTGGCGTGGCATGGGCTGTGCGTTTTCCCGTTAATCTGATGCGGGCGGCCATTTGGCGCGCGATATTGTTCCAAGGCTAATAACGCGCCAACATGGCTTTGCAATGCGCGCATTGGCTCCTATCAACGGCGACAAGGTCGGTACGACGCGCAATTCGCCCATATCGTCCATAGTCAGCTTTAGCGGAAAGAATTTTGCATGAAGATTAGATTTGTGAGCGGGGATGCAGGTGAACGCGACGTTTTGGTATTCCCGATGCTGGCAGGCGGTTTGGCGGATGTAACCCCCCGCCTCCCCGCATCCTTTCAGCCGCTCGCCGCCGCTGCGATTGAACAGGCGCGTTTTGATGCAAAATCGGGAACCGTGTTTGAAACCTATGTCACCGATGGTGCGCTGGCCCGCCGTTTGCTGATCGTCGGCGCGGGGAGCGGTGATGCCATCGGCTGGGAACGGGCGGGCGCGGCGCTTTCGGCGCGGCTCATCGCATCGGGCGCGACCAGCGCCTTTGCCGATTTGACCGGCGCGGATGCCGACGGCGCGGCGCGCTTTGCGCTGGGCGCGACCCTGCGCGGCTGGCGGATCGACAAATATCGCACCCGCCTTGCCGCCAATCAAAGGGCAACGCTGGAGGAAGTGAGCATCGCCAACGCCGCAGCGGGCAGCGAAGCCGCGTGGCAGCGCTGGCATGCACTGGCACAGGGGGTGGGCTTTACCCGTGAACTCGTCTCCGAACCGGCGAACATCATTTACCCTGAAAGCTTTGTCGAACGCTGCCAGAAACTCGCTGACTATGGCGTGATTGTTGAGGCGCTGGACGAAGCGGCGATGGCTGAATTGGGCATGGGCGCACTGCTCGGCGTCGGGCAGGGTTCGGTGCGGCCGCCGCGTCTGCTCAGCCTTGAATATAGGGGCGCGGGTGCACCCGAAGGCGCGCCGATCCTGATAGTCGGTAAGGGCGTTACCTTTGATACCGGCGGTATTTCCATCAAGCCCGCCGCAGGGATGGAGGATATGAAGTGGGACATGGGTGGGGCAGGCGTCGTCGCCGGTACGCTCTATGCCCTCGCGCTTGCAAAGGCGCCTGTCCATGTCGTGGGCGTTTGCACGCTCGCTGAAAACATGCCCGACGGCAATGCGCAGCGGCCGGGTGATGTGGTGACGTCGATGTCGGGGCAAACCATCGAAGTCATCAACACCGATGCAGAGGGGCGGTTGGTGCTGGCCGATGCCATGACATGGGCACAGCGGCGCTGGGACCCCAAGACGATGGTTGATCTGGCAACGCTGACCGGCGCGATGATTATTTCGATGGGGCGCGAGCATGGCGGCCTGTTCGCCAATGATGATGCGTTGGCAGCCAGCCTGCTGGCAGCGGGGTTGATGGCCGGCGACAAATTATGGCGCTTTCCGCTCGCCGATGCATATGACCGGCTGATCGACAGCCAGATTGCCGATATGAAAAATGTCGGACCGCGCGAAGGCGGGTCGATTACGGCGGCGCAATTTCTGCAACGCTTTGTCGAACCCGGTGTCCAATGGGCGCACCTCGACATTGCGGGGATGGTTTGGTCGGACAAGGATCTGCCAACATCCGCCAAGGGCGCGACGGGCTATGGTGTGCGGCTGATGGAAGAATTTGTCATGCGCCACAGCGCGCAAAGCTGAAGAAAGGGCGAGCCATGCCATTTCTGGTAAAACCTGGGTCAAAGATTGCGGCGGGCGCGGCACTGCTGGCGTTACTCGCCGCCTGTCAGCCATCCGCCCCTGCCGATCCCGCCAAGGCGGAGGCATCGGCCCGCGCCGCACAATCGCGCGCCGATCCGCGCATTCCCGGCGGCATCCCCATATTTCTTGGCCGGACGGGGCAGATCACCGAATTTGAAATAATGGATGCCGGGCAGGGCAAAATTGCCACCTATGCGGTGATTGCGCAGCCGTGGGATGTCCGCAATTTTTATGAAGCAGACGGGCTGGCACGCGGTTACGAAGTCATTGGCCGGGTCAATGGCGGCCTGTTCCAAAGCGTGGATATGCGCCGCCTGAATGGTCCGGCACCGCGCACGTTCAGCGCGATGGCGGTGCACAAGGGTGAATATACCAATGTCACGCTCAATTTTGATGTGACGCCGCCTTAAGCGATTGTCTCGAAATTCGCAGCGATGCGAATTTCGGCGCGGCACCAGCCCACTCCCCACCTGACATTTTCATCGCAGGGCCGGCCTCCCAAATGTTACCATATGTGGGTGGTCGGGTGGAGGCATGGGCTGGGCAACATCCACTCAAACGAATATTCGGTCTGAACAGCGGCATCGCTTGCTGCTTCGGCTTGCCATTGACGTCTGTCACCGCTAGGGGCGCGCGCAGCCAATTTACACCTAAAAGGAACTCTCCCATGGCGGTTACCCGCACTTTTTCGATTATCAAGCCCGATGCCACCCGCCGCAACCTGACCGGCGCGGTCACCAAAATGCTCGAAGAAGCGGGGCTGCGCGTTGTCGCGTCCAAGCGTATTCAGATGAGCCGCAAGCAGGCAGAGGGTTTCTACGCCGTCCACGCCGAACGTCCCTTTTACGGCGAATTGTGCGATTTCATGACCAGCGGTCCGGTCGTCGTGCAGGTTCTCGAAGGCGAAGATGCGGTAAAGCGCAACCGCGACATCATGGGCGCGACCAACCCTGCCAATGCCGATGCTGGCACGATCCGCAAGGAATTGGCCGAAAGCATCGAAGCCAACAGCGTTCATGGCAGCGACAGCGATGAAAATGCTGCGATTGAAATCAGCTTTTTCTTCACACCCGAAGAAATCGTCGGCTGATCGACTGCATGATGGATATTGGGGGTCGTCTGCCGCTTGGTGGGCGGCCCCTTTTCGTTACATAAAATCGACAAGTGCCGCCAATTTGCGCGGGGCGATGGCCTGCCACGAACGGGTGAGCGCATCATTGATCGCTTCCCAATCCACATCACCCAGGTCAAGCCTTATGCCCAGCCAGCCATCCCCGAAATAGGCCGGACGGAAATATAGCGCATCATCCTGTTCGATGCGCATCGCCTGTTCCTCAGCCCCGCTGATTTTGACCAGCAGCGCGGTCTGCCCGTCGCCATGGTGATTATGGCTGACATAGGCGAATTTCTTGCCCTTGATGATACCAAAACAGGCCATGCCGTGGCTCAGCGTCTCCTCCGCTTCGGGGAGCACCATGGCGAGCGTGCGCACCCGCTGCGTCAGAAAGGTGGGGTCGGCTTCGCGCGTGACATATTCCGCCAGCGTGCGCGCATATAGCTGATGCTCGGCGATGAGCACCCGTGCGGCAAGGCTCGTCGCGTCATCGCCGGGCAGGATGGCGACCGGACATTGCGCCAGCACCGGGCCATCATCCAAGCCGACAGTGACCACATGCACCGAACAGCCGCCATGGCTGTCGCCCGCGTCAATCGCGCGCTGGTGCGTGTCCAGCCCCTTATATTTGGGCAGCAGGCTGGGGTGGATGTTGAGCATCCGTTCCGCCCATTTATCGACGAAATCCGCACTCAAAATCCGCATATAGCCCGCGAGCGCGACAAATTGCGCACCCGACGCGACAATCGCGTCATGCATGATGGCATCATGCGCGGCCCGGCTCAGCCCCTGATGCGGATGGGCGAATGTTGCTACCCCCTCTGCTGCGGCCAGTGTAAGGCCCGCCGCATCGGGGTTGTTGCTGGCGACAAGGGCAATTTCAAAGGGGCAATCATCGCGTCGTGATGCGTAAAGCAGCGCGGCCATATTGGTGCCGCCACCCGAAATCAGCACCGCGACGCGGGATTTACCCATGGTGCGTTGCGCTCCAATCCTTCATCGCCGACCAAGTGCCGCGCGCGCCGCTGACCGTGCAGCCTTTTTCCCCTGCCGCAATATGGCCGATGCGATGGACGACCTCCCCCGCCGCAATCAACGCGGCGGTGACAGCATCCACCTTGGCCGGTTCGACAACCAGCGCCATGCCGATGCCGCAGTTGAACGTGCGCGCCATTTCCTCTGGCTCGATATTTCCCTGTGCCTGCAAAAATGCCATCAGGCGTGGCTGTTCCCATCCATCCGCATCCACATGTGCGTGGAGGTGCGCGGGCAGCACGCGCGGTATATTTTCGAGCAGGCCGCCGCCGGTAATATGTGCCATCGCGTGCAGCGCCCCTGCGCGGACGAGGGGGAGGATGCTGCGCACATATATCCGCGTCGGGGCCATCAGCGCGTCAATCAGCAAAATCTCAGGGTCGAACAGCGCCGGTCGGTCGAGCTTCCACCCCTTGTCAGCGGCGAGGCGGCGTACCAGCGAAAAGCCGTTGGAATGGACACCGGAGGATGCCAGCCCCAAAATCACATCACCTTCGGCCACCTTGTCTGCGGTCAGCACATCGCCGCGTTCGACCGCGCCGACGCAAAATCCGGCAAGGTCATAATCCTCATCATCATACATGCCCGGCATTTCGGCGGTTTCGCCGCCAATCAGCGCGCAACCGGCCTGTCGGCATCCCTCTGCAATGCCCGCGATGACAGCCACGGCGACATCTTGGTCGAGCTTGCCGCACCCATAATAGTCGAGGAAGAATAGCGGTTCGGCCCCCTGCACTATCAAATCATTGGCGCACATGGCGACCAGATCGATGCCGACACCATCGTGTCGCCCCGCCTCTATCGCCAATTTCAGCTTGGTGCCGACGCCATCATTGGCAGCAACCAGCAGTGGGTCGGTAAAGCCCGCGGCGCGCAGGTCAAAAAAGCCGCCAAAGCCGCCCAAATCCGCATCCGCTCCGGCGCGCCTTGTCGCGCGGGCCAAGGGTGCGATGGCCCGCACCAATGCGTTGCCCGCCGCAATATCCACCCCCGCCTCAGCATAGGTGTAGCGCATATTTCCCAATTTATTGACGCTCATGCGCCGCTGCTAGCCATAACGGGCTTGGATTTCCATGCTCTTGTCGCCAAAAGGGCGGCGTGAAGGTAGAATTCCCATCTAAAAAGGCGCGCCGCTGGGCGCTGGCGGCGGTGCTGACGCTCGTAATTGGCGGCGGCGGCGCTGTTTTTGCGCAAGTAGAAGCGGGGGATCGCGGGATCGCGCCGGTCGGTAATTCGAGCGATTTGATCGCCGATAATATCACTATCGATGTGCTGGCCGATTCGCCTGAGGCAGCACGTACCAAGGGCTGGCAGGAGGCGCAGCGCAGGGGCTGGGCCGCGCTCTATCGCCAAACGCACGGTGGCACCGCTGCCCCGGCGCTCAGCGATTCGGTGCTCGATTCGATTGTGACCGCGATCGTCATCCAGCAGGAACAAATTGGTCTTGGGCGCTATCGTGCGACTTTGGGCGTGCAGTTTGACCGCGCGCGCGCCGGGCAGATTTTGGGGATAAGCGGGCGCGTGCTGCGTTCGCCGCCGTTGCTCGTCGTGCCCATCGTTTATGAAAATGGCGTCGCGCAAAGCTTTGAACGGCGCAGCGAATGGCAACGGGCGTGGGCGCAGTTCCGCACCGCTGATTCGACGATTGATTATGTGCGCACCGGCGGTTTTGGGGCGGACACATTGCTGCTCAACCCCGGACAGCAGCGCCGCCGCTCACGCGGCTGGTGGCGCGACATTTTGAATCAATATGGCGCTTCGGACGTTATTTTTCCGACCGTCCGGATTGAACGCAGCTGGCCCGGCGGCCCAGTTATCGGTTATTTTTCAGCACGTTCCGGGCCAGATAATATGTTGCTCGGCAGCTTTGCCTTGCAGGTGCGCTCCCCCGCCGGGTTGCGCCGCCTGATGCAGGATGGCGCGCGCCGCATGGATGCGCTGTTCACCGCTGCCTTGGCCGACGGGCGGCTGCGCACCGACCCATCGCTGATTATCGAAGCGCCGGTCGCTGCCGAAGAAATTGAAATGACCGAAGAAGCTTTGCCGGAGGAAGCTGTCGAGGGTGCGACGCCGACCGACCAAAGCCCTGTTGCTACGCCACAGGCCAGCGGTGATTTCTCGATTCAGATTGAAACGCCTGATTCGCTGGGCGTCATCGCGGCGGAAAATGCGCTGCGCTCGGTTGGCGGGGTGGAAAGTGCCAATGCCAGTTCGATAGCGGTGGGCGGGGTTTCGGTGATCCGCGTCCGTTTCCGGGGCAGCGCCGCCGACCTGCGCGCCGCACTCAGCTCGGCGGGGTATCGCGTTGCGCAGAGCGGCAATAATTTCCGCATTTCGCGTTAAATGGGCGCGGATCTAGTCAGCGATTTATTTGGCGCGGAACTTCCGTCGCCCAAAATTGGCCGGCAATTACCCTTGCCCTTGGCGTGGCGACAGCCTGCCAGCGGTGCCGCCGAATTTCTGGTCGGTGACAGCAATTTGGTCGCGGTGCGTGCGCTGCAGCATTTGCGCGAACAGCCGGTGCCGATTGCCATTTTGCGGGGGCCGAGCGGCTGCGGCAAATCACACTTGGGCCGGATTTTTGCTGAAACGGCGGGCAATCACGTCATCGACGGCATCGCGCGCGACAGTGAAGAAGCAGCTTTTCATCTGTGGAATCGGGTGCGCGCGGATGGCGGGGCATTGCTCGTCATCGTCCCCGCCGATTTTGCGCTGGAAAGCGTGACGCTGCCCGATCTGCGTACCCGCTTGTCAGCCAGCCTGTCGCTCACCATCGACGAGCCTGATGTGGCCTTGGCGGGGGGAATCATCGATATATTATTGCAGCGGCGCGGCCACGGTATTGCCAAAGGGGTTGGCAATTTCGCCGCCCAGCGCATCGAACGGCGCTTTGTCGCGCTGCACGCGGCGGTGGCGGCGATCGACCATGCCGCGAGCGCCAGCCGCCGGCCCGTCAACCGGGCATTGGTGCGTCAGGCGCTCGCCGATGCAGGCCTTGCCAGAGCGGTATAATTACCCGCAACGCAGCGTGGTAATCACGCCGTCGGCATCCAATTCGCCGTTGATCCGGTCGGGCCGATAATCGAGCGTCACCGCGCTATTGGGTTCAATCCAGCGGACATCGCGCGCACCGCTGCGCCGCGTAACCTCTTCGCGCGTGGTTTCGTTGGCGCGCAGGCCGACAAAGCTTTGCACCAGCGATGCGCCGCATTCATCCCCCTCATCCCGCACGGAAATATGTTCGCGCACGCCGGTTTGATATTCGGGTGATCGCCGCGTCGATGTGCAGCCACTCAGCAACGCGCCACCCAAAATCACACAAAAAATCGCCTTACGCATCGATATTCTCCGTCGCGGTGCGATGCATGATGAGCTTGCCACCCTGCACTGCAAAGGCCAGCCGCCCTTCAACCAGTTCGAGCGCATCCGCACCAAATTTTTCGGCACGCCAGCCGGTTAAAATGGAAAGGCCGCTACGCACCCCGGCGGCCAATTGCTCCAACTCATCCGAACGGGCGATTAACCGCGCCGCCACATTCAGTTCACGCGCGCGGATTTTGAGCAAAAGTTTGAGGAGGTCGGCAACCAATGCCCCTTCCTTGCCCAGACCGGGGGTTTTGGGGGCATGGCTGGGCATGTCGTCCCGCGCCATCGGCTGTGCTGCGTCGAGCGCGGCCATCATCCGATAACCGATGTCATTGTTGCGCCAACTGGGCGACAGCCCGCGAATCTTGGGCAAATCTTCCTGACTGCGCGGCGGGTGCGATGCGATTTCGCCCAAAGTCTCATCCTTAACGATGCGCCCGCGCGGCAGATTTTTGCTGCGCGCTTCGCGTTCGCGCCATGCGGCGAGCGCGCGCAAACGGCCCAGAACATCGGGCTTGCGCGACTGGATTTTGACCCGCTGCCACGCGTCTTCGGGGTCGAGCGCATAGTTGGCGGGGTCGGTTATCCGCTCCATCTCCTCATCCAGCCAATGGCCGCGCCCCGTCACCCGCAATTTTTCGAGCATCATCGGGAAAATTTCTGCCAAATGGGTCACATCGGCAATGGCATAATCAATCTGCCTTTTGTCGAGCGGCCGACGCGACCAGTCGGTAAAGCGCGCGCCTTTGTCGAGTGCGATTCCCACCCAGCTTTCGACAAGGTTGGAATAGCCAAGTTGTTCGGCCTGCGCCAATGCCATGGCGCCGATTTGCGTATCAAACAGGGGATATGGGGTCTTGCCAGTCAGATGATAAATTATTTCAATATCTTGCCCGCCCGCATGGACGACTTTCAGCACATTTTCATTCTCCACCAACAGGTGGAGTAGCGGCGCAAGGTCGATATCCGCCTTTGGATCGATTGCGGCGGCTTCTTTGCCGTCGGAAATCTGGATGAGGCAAAGGTCGGGGTAAAAACTATTCTCCCGCATGAATTCGGTATCGACTGTGATGAAATCGGCACTGGCCAATCGCGCGCATAATATGGCGAGCGTTGCGCTGTCTTCGATAAGCGGGTGAATCTGCATGGTCTGTTTGCCTAACGATATTGGGGCGTGCGCGCCAGTGGCCTTTGCGCCGGTGCTTTGCCGATAATGGCCACCAGAAATGCCGCGGCCGTGCCCAAGCATAATTGCCATGGGAATGCCGCCATTTTCAGAACCGGCGGTAAGCCTGCCCAATCGACAAAAAAGGGCTGTTGGATCAACGTGACGACAAATCCGGTAATGAGCGCGGCGACCACGCTCCCCCCACTGCCGCGCTGGGTAAACAGCGCCGCGCCATAAACGCCCAGCAAGCCTGAATAAGCAAAGCCCATCACCCCCAGCACAAATTCGAGCAAGGGCGTGTCAGCATAGCGTTGCCACGCATAACAGAGCACGGCCATTGCAAGCAGCCCGAGCGCGAGCACGACCACTGAAATGCGCGCGGCCAGCACATAATGGCCAGCATCTTTGGTCTTGCCGCGTGCTTCGCGCCACGGGCGATAAAAATCGGATATGGCAACCGCCGACATGGCGATGAGTCCGCTGTTGATGGCCGCTGCAGCCAACACGCCGACAGTTACCAATCCGCGCAGACCGGGGGGCATTTCGCTCAAAATATAGGCCATGAAAATGGTGATTTTTTCACCCGAAAAATGCGCCGCCGCTGCATCGCCACCGGCATAATGGAGGTAGAGTAATGACCCAATCGTCAGGAACAACAGCACGACGGGGATGGTCGCCAATGCCGAGAGGATGAGCGCGCGGCGCGCCTGCCGCGCATCGGCACAGGCCAGAAAACGCTGGCTAGTGTCCTGATCCAGACCAAAATTCCCTATGTTGAGGAGGGTGAGGCCGGTCACCACCGCCAGCATCGAAAATGGGTGGGTAAAATCGCCCGACCAATCGAACAGACGCAATTTGTTGATACTCGCCCCGCCGGCATCCCCCGGCGCATGCGTTAGCATCTGCCACGCGCCGGCCATATCCATCGGCAGGCTGGTCGCCATCCAGATGAGGACGAGCAGCGCCGCGCCGACGTAGAGGACGACCTGCACCAGATCGCTCCACACCACGGCATTCAGCCCGCCCCACAGGGTGAAGGCGAGGCCAAAGAGGATGAGTATGGCGCTGGCGAGTGCGATGTGGCTCGCCGAAATGTCGAGAAAGATGATCATCGATACCGCGATGGCGGCGAGGTAAAGCCGCGCGCCGCTCGCCAATATGCGCCCCAACAGATACATGGCCGCCGCCGCCCGCCGCGCGACGCCGCCATAACGTGCGTCGAGAAGTTCATAGACAGTCGTCACGCCCATCTGATGAAAACGCGGCATTAAAAAATGACCGACAAACAGCGCGGCAACCAGTGCGCCGATATTGGTGCTCAGATAGCTGAAATCGCTGCGATAACTATTGTCGGGCACCCCCAGAAAGGTTGCTGCTGACTGGGTGGTGGAGAGGACGGAGACGACCACCAGCCATGTCGGCACATGGTGGCTGGCAAGGAAATATCCGTCGGCATGGGTTATTTGCCGACGGCTCGCCCACCAGCCCGCCAGCGCCAATGCCATGGCATAGGCTGCGACTATCCCCCAATCCCAAATGGTGAAGCGTAACTCCACACCTGCCCCCAACCGATTTTGTGTTTGACCCGCGATGGCGCGGTGATGCGCCGCTGGCAAGCCCCCATACGCACCCTTTTACTTGACAAAATGGGGCGGAGCGGGCTTTGCGCGCCCCCATGCATATTTATCGTACCCACCATTGCGGCGCGCTGCGCGCCACCCATGTCGGTGAAACCATCCGCCTGTCGGGCTGGGTGCATCGCAAGCGCGATCATGGCGGCGTTTTATTCGTCGATCTGCGCGACCATTATGGCATCACGCAAATTGTTGCCGATGGGGATTCGCCCGCACTTTCCATGCTCGAAAATCTACGCGTGGAAAGCGTGGTGACCATCGATGGCGTGGTGAAAGCGCGCGATGGCGCGACGATAAACACGGCACTGCC